>NZ_LKET01000011.1 GCF_001317355.1 Oxobacter pfennigii | reverse complement strand
GTTATCATAATCGGTGGCAATAGCCCCAGGGTCACACCCGTTCCCATACCGAACACGTAGGTTAAGCCTGGGTACGCTGATGGTACTGCCATGGAAGCGTGGTGGAAGAGTAAGTCGTCGCCGGTATTAATAGGGAACTTTTTAAATAAAAGTTCCCTAAGTTTTTATGTTACAGATATTTCTTCAACGGAGAAGTATCTCCTTATCTTATGCGAATATGGCGGCGTAGCTTAGTTGGCTAGAGCATTCGGTTCATACCCGAAGGGTCGTAGGTTCGAGTCCCACCGCCGCTACCAAAGATAAACGTCATCTTTTTGATGACGTTTTGTATTTATGATGTTATAATCAAACCTATAGACAGCAAGAGTTACATTAAATTGGTTTAAATTTGGTATAATAAAATAATAAATTGCTAATGATGCATCGAAGGGAGATATAAGCAGTGGGCGACAAAAATGATATCCTCATACTTACGGGGGAAGATGGAAGGGAATTAGAACTTGAATTTCTGGATACCTTGATTTATAACGGTAAGGTTTATGTTGCACTTCTTCCGGCAGGGGAGGAAGAAAAACTGGAGATTATCATCATGGAAATGAGAAAAAGCGAAGATGGAATTGGTGAGTTCTACTCTCTTGGAGATGAAAAAGAATTGGAAGCTGTATTTAATGAATTTAAGAAAAAGGCAGAGAATGAGTTAAGAACCAGCCAGAATTTGTGATTAGCTTCCTGTACTTATACATGACATTACTTAAACGTCAAAATGGCTGTGTCTCTTGATTACTCTAAAGACACAGCCATTTTTTATACTTCAGGAGAGTAGTAGGATAAGAAGGGCATTTTCATTTGTATTTTTCTAATACATAGTATAAGTTTATGTCGTAATTTGTTACAATTATTGTCTTTGTAAATTGAAGTATGAGAATGCCTGACAGACAAAAAGGAGTATAAATATTTTTATATGTCGATTTTTAAATAAAGTGCGGATGGTGAAAAGTTTGAAAAGTGTTATAAAATTAAGCAAAGAGAAAAGAGATAAAATGATAAATGAAGTACAGAAATATTTCCTTAAAGAGAGAGATGAGGATTTAGGGGATCTAGCTGCAGGTTTAATACTGGATTTTTTTATGGAAAAACTGGCGCCGGATATATATAATCAGGGTATATATGATTCATATCAATATATGAATGAAAAGGTGGAAGACCTTTTAGGGATTCAAATGCAGGAAAAAAGGAAATGAGACGGGTGTAAATATATGTGCGGTAAAGGAATGTTTTGGGGTATAAAAAAATTTTTAGGCCTTAATAAAAGCCGTAATATCAGCGGCCAGGAACCGGCAAAAGATATAGATTATAAAAGATTAGAAGATAGAATTAAGAAAATATCAGAGAAGTATAAGGCTGCAGGAATTTCCGTTGCAGCTGTAAGAAATGGTGTCATTGACTGGACAGCAAGCCTTGGTTATGCTGATAAAGAGAATAAAATAGCTGTAACTTCGGCGACAGCCTTTCGGGTTGCTTCCATTTCAAAGGTAGTCACATCCATGCTGGTAATGTCACTATGGGATAAAGGTATTATAAACCTTAACGAGGATATCAGCACTTATCTCGGATTTAAAGTTAAAAATCCATATTATCCCGACGAGCCAATTACTTTAGAGAATATAATGACACACACATCCAGTATAAGTGATAAGGGTACCTATCTTGCAGCAGTGGAATCGGGCAAGGGGTATCCCCCTCTTAAGGAGATGCTGATTTTAGAAGGCGCCGCATATAATATGAAGAATTTCTATAAATATAAACCGGGAAGCATGAATTATAACTACTCCAATTTCGGGTACGGCATTATTGCCGCCATAATAGAATCAGTGACAGGAAAGCGGTTTAATGATTATGCAAGGGAGGCAATATTTAATCCTCTTAATATGAATGCCAGCTATCTTCCTAATTACATAGAAGGCGCGGGTAATGTAGCAAACATTTACAGAGACGGAGCATTGTCCTTCAGCAAAGATATAGCTCTAAAAGGTGAGGAGAGGGTAAGCAAGTTTCTCCTAGGCCAGCTTTACTTACTGGCACAGGGAAACCTTTATATAAGCGCACCTGATATGGCAAAGCTGATGATTGTTCTTATGAGTGATGGAGGTTATGAAGGTGCCAGAATCCTTTCAAAAGAAGCGGTTGATGTTATAAACAAAGAGCGCACTGTCGCCTTAAGAGGCCATAATAAGATGAGAGGGTTGGGACTGCATATAACCCATTCTCTTGTAAAAGGAAGGACATTAAGAGGGCACCAGGGAAGGGCATACGGTGCCACTAACGAAATGTTCTATGACTTGGAAGATAAAACTGGTGTCGTTTATCTTTCAAACGGAAGTAAATATACAAAGGCTTTTAACGGTTTTGCAGCGATAGGTTCTGAAATCATTAATGCTGTTTACGATGAAATATGAGCAAAATAGGGACTGGGTCTGAAGACTCAGTCCTCCTTAATTAAGTCGTATTTATTCCTTTTTTAATATGGTTATACTTAATAATACCAGAGCTATGCCTGCATACTGAGGAATGCTGAGCCTTTCGCCCATTATAAAGAAGGCAGAAAGTGAAGCAACAGGCACCTCAAGGGTGCTTATTATGGATGTCTTAACCGGGCCTATATAGCCAATAGCTGCATATAAAAGCGACAGAGGAATGATCTCACAGAATATAGCAAGCATTGCGGCATTGGATACTACACCGATGGGCATTGAAGAAAGCCTGGGTAAAAAATCTGCATTAAAAACCATCAAAAGAAAAAGGGAAAATATTGTGCTTATAAAGGTTATGACCAAGGGAGGCACATCTTCCACTATAGTGTCGGCATATATATTCATAAATGAATAGGCAGCTGCAGACAATAAACCAAAACCTATACCGATGAAGGATATGGGCATGGAATGACCTGACCACAGGTCTACAACCAAAAGGCAGCCTGAAAAGGTTCCTATAATGGCTAAAATCTTTATTCTTGATATTTTCTCCTTATAAAGGATGAATGATGACAGTGCAACCATGGAAGGGTAGGTATAAAGAAGTATTGTTGCCACGGCAACATCTAAGTAGGCCATGGCACTGTAAAGGGCTATGGTCATGACAGCATTTCCGAAGGTGCCTAAAATAGCAAGCTTTATAATCAGTTTTCCTTTTAGCTTAAGCTCTTTTCTGTATTTAATCATTGAAATGGTAAACATTATTGTTATGGCTATTATATATTGAATAATTAAAAGTTCCGAAGGGGTTACGTTTTGTGTATACCCCTGCTTAATAAGCACCCCTGCAGAGCCGAAAAAAACAGCAGAAACTATTGCATAAATTAAACCTTTTAATTCCATGATAATCCTCCAGGTTAGACATTTGATGTCTGGTAAATTTATATATCATAGGGCTGTCGCATTTGACACACTGCATTTACTGAGCTCGAGTTCTGCAAGTTCTAAGGTTCCCTGCCTTGAAAATACAAGAATTTTTAAACTTCATCCGTTGAGCAATCTAAAATTCTAAGTAATATCTTTGGCAGAGTCACCAAGAGCTTTAGAGATAACTCTCACAAATGCTCATTTATGTTGTTTCAAATGCGACAGCCCATGCCAGATGATTTTAAATTACTGTGCAATTTGAAATCATTATATAATATTAGAAAAATTATGGCAAATCATATAAAATATACTAAAGGTTTTATTCAGAAATGAGGTTATAAAAATGAAAATGGGAGAGGTATTGCTAAGGCTGGTGCTTGCAATAGTAATCGGAGGACTTATAGGATACGAAAGAGAGTTTAAAAACCGCCCTGCAGGATTCAGGACTCACATACTTGTATGCATTGGTGCTGCTGTCATATCCATAATGCAGATGTATTCCGTACAGGAAACAACAGATCTTATTATGAAAAACCCCATATTGTCCTCGGCACTGAAAGCTGATATCGGAAGAATGGGAGCCCAGGTAGTAAGCGGCGTGGGATTTTTAGGCGCAGGAACCATAATTCATTATAAAGGCTCAGTTAAAGGGCTGACAACGGCAGCCAGCCTGTGGGTGGTGGCATGTATAGGCCTTGCTGTAGGCCACGGATATTATTACTTGAGTATCTTGTCAACTGCAAGTGTGTACTTTGTACTTGTCGCCTTAAGAAAGGTGGAAACAAGATTCTTCGAAGACGCCAATAATATTAAAGTTAAAATAAATTATCTGAATAAAAAGGATACTCTTGCTAAACTTGAAAATTATTTTATGTCGAACGAACATAAAATAATTGATATTGAATTTGTTCAGGAATATGAAGAAGGGGAAGATACTGCAATTTATACATTATCACTTCCCCGGCATTTAAAAGCAGAAAAAATATTATTTGATTTATCGGAAATTCAGGAAATTTTAAAAGTAACCCTGATGAATAAAGACATGGCCTGATATTTTATTTATTGTTTTTTTTACAGTCTGCTGTGTTTTCCTTCAAGCATTTATAATCGCAATCCACATCGGAAACAGGATTTATATGAACAATAACGTCTCCGATTTCTGCAGTATTTATCAGCTTAGATTTAACACGTGATGCTATATTATGACCTTCTGCAACGGTAAGGGTGCAGTTCACACCTATTCTCACTTCGACCGAATATCCTATTCCCATTGAGTGGGTGGTAACTTTTTGCACGTCTTCTACACCTGGAATGATGGCGATTGTTTCTTTTAAATTATTTAAAATCTTAGCATCAATACTGCTGTCCATGAGTATCCTTATGGCATTTCTTGAAATACCGATGCCCTGGATTAAAATCCATATGGAAATTATCATTCCTATCACCGGGTCCATCCACCATATGCCTAAATGAGTAAATATAATGCCGGATATAGAACCTAAAGTTACAAATACATCGGCTATGTGGTCGGCAGCATTGGCGAGGACAAGGGGATTGGAATGCTTTCTTCCTATGTTTATTGAATAAAGGTACATGAATATCTTTGTAACTATAGCAAAGACTGAGATGGCAATCATATTGAGGCTGAATTGTATTTCGGATGCTTTGGATGTAAATACGGAAAGTGAATTTGAAAATACTTCAAATGCGATAAAACACAGCATCAAGCCAATTACCTGTGTGGCAACAGCTTCTGCTTTCCCATGTCCGTAATTATGATCACTGTCTCTGGGCTGGCTGGCAACCTTGTTTCCAAGATATGTGATGGCAGAATTAATAATGTCTCCAATACTGTTGGCACCATCAGCAATTAAAGCCTGAGATTTATAGGTTGTTCCTGCCGTTATTTTTATTATGGATAGTATCAGGTTTCCTGCTATACCCATAACAGCAACACGCTGAGACTCTTTGAATCTTTTTTCCATTAATGGCGCACCTTCTATTTTAAATCATTATAAATTATTATATAACAACATAGTAAAATTGGAAACATTATGATAATTAAGAGCATCATAAGGACCAATAAAAAATATGCGGAAGCACTGAGGCTTACGCATATTTTATGTTAGATTAATGGAGGGCTATTTATATATGGGTATTGTGGCGCCGCCCTGAGGAATTACAATTATCTTTTTATTTATCTTTTTATTGCCTCCTCCAAGATTTGCAAGGGAAAGTGCATCATTAAGAGTTGCTGCACCCTTTATACCCATGGGTTTCACCGTTTCAGGATTTATTGATGATAAGAGAACAATATTGAATTTTTGAGCTGTTTCCACTGTGGCATAAAATATATAGCCGGGTATGGTGAAACCTTCTCTTAAAGCCGGGTCTAAACGCCCTTGCTTTAAGGGGTTTATCCAGTCGAAATAATCGGGGGCACCGCCCCCTTCACAGCATTCGGCAAGCATCAATATGGTACCTCCAGGTTTTACAGCCAGGGATGCATTGAAAAGAGTCTTGACTCCCTGATAAAGGGATATGTCCTTGGGATACCCCCCGCAGCTTGCTATGACCAAATCGGCTTTTTCTTCTATTTCAACTCCAAAGATTTCATCTATTGCCCTGCAGCCTTTCTCCCAGCCTTTTTGCCAGTGCCCGGCTTCAAATTTCAGTATATTCCCCTCGTTATCCACGATGGAATTTATTAAAAAGTCGGGATTGACCATCTGACAGGCTTCAATCATATCGAGATTTATGGGGTTATCCACCGTAACTCCCGACCCAATTTTTGGGTTTGACCTTTGACTTGTATCATCCAGAGCATGAAGGTGATTTTGCTCTATTGTCTTTCTGCCAGATACACCGGGTAAAATTGATTTTCTGCCTCCGCCGTATCCGGCCATCAAATGATGGGTGATACCGCCGGTTAAAATTACCTTTTTCTCCGTAACAAGCTTGTTGACTTCTACCCGGGTGCCGAAGCTCGTAGTACCTATATATATTAAATCTTCGTCACAATTATGCACTTTTACTTCAATTCTCTTTATTAAATCAGAGCCTATTAGAGTATTTATCTCACTTGTGGTCTGGTGTCTATGAGTACCGGTGGCAACAAGTATTATCAAATCATCATCCTTAATACCCAGGCTGTTTAACCTCTCAACTATTAAGGGTAAAAATTTAGCGGTTCCAACGGCACGGGTTATATCGCTTATTACAATAACAATTTTATCTCCTGGTTTGAATATTTCATCAAAGGGGCTGGAGGCTGTCGGATTATCAAGGAGGCTAAACAGTTCTTCTCTCAAATCCTTAATAGGTACTGCCTTCTTTGGAAGGAGAGTATATAAAATAGCCTCATCATCCAGTGTAAGGGATATGCTCTCTTTCCCGTACTTCAAATCATAATGCATGTTCATTTATTGCCTCCTGAAATTATATATATCAAATCTTTTCAAATACTTTTCCATACAATGGAGTACGCTTGATAGCCAGTATAACAGCGTTATATATTATAGCTGTAATTATAACATTTGCAATTGCTGCCGGAATTACTACTGCCATAAAAAGCATTGTAAATGTATTTCCCCCGGGAAGTCCGAACAAAAGCCCTGCAACGGATAAAAATGCCGAGCCGCTTAATATGGTTCCAAAGAAAGAAACTATCAATACTTTGATCTGGCTGTTTACTTTTTCATTTAGCAGTCTGAAGGCTAAAAATACGCATTGGCAGGTTATGAGTTTATCGACTATATTAGCTATCTGGCCGCCGGGGAAAGTGGTGGTGACTGCAGTCAAGATGCCTACAATTCCGCCGATTAATAAGGTCATTTTATAATCATCAAACAAAAGTATGGTTACAAACATCATGGATAGCAGAAAATCAGGCTTCATGCCTAAAAGCACGGGGGGTGTCAGCATTCGGAATATGAAACCTATGGCTATAAACAAGGATGCCATTACTATTCTCTTTAAATTCATTAAAAACATCTCCTTAATATAATATAATTTTAAGTATTCCGATTTTTTTGAATAATAATTATATAAGTCATAAGTTCAAGTCATGGTTTCACCTCCCTTAAAGTAAAATCAATTAAAAAAACCTTCGCCCCTAATATATAGGGCGAAGGTTATCCGCGGTACCACCTAAATTATGCAAAAAGCATGTCTCTTTTAGATACTAACATATCCTATCCGCAGGTAACGGGCGGCTGCCGGTAAATACTACATCTTAAAAAGATTTCGGTTTACTTCTACAGGGTCCATTCATTGTAGGCATAGGTACCGGATTTCCACCACCGCCGGCTCTCTTTAACTTAGCTTTACAACTACTCTTCCTTGTCAGAGAATTTATCAGTATTATATTATAATGAATATTTTAGTGTACCATAATAAAAAAGTCAATAGGAAATTTATAATAATAATCAGTTAAAGAAAGTGCCCTCGGCATCGTCAATATCAATAAGGTTTCTTTTATAGGCGCTGTAGGCCTTGCTCAATTCATCTATATTAAGGGACAATTCGCTTTGAAGCCTTGATACGCCAGAATAATCCCCATTTGATACAGCCTCTCTTAATGAGGTAAAAAGGGATTTTGAATCACAGGTATCCTTCATAATAAGACGCCTTAATGACTCGGCCTTATCCCACAGCAATACATCTAGGTCACAGGCCGCATCCGGTTGGTGAAGCTTCCTGCAGCTTCTCACAATATGCATATATTCGGGTATTATTCTGCTGCATATCTCCATTGTCCACCTTAATAATGATGCTTTTGTAAAGCTGTCAATTATTCTGTCGTTAAATACACCACCCTGTGTAAGTGCCGATAATTTATCAGGGTAATTGCTAAGATTTTTAAAATTATCGTATACAGTGGCAGGCGGAGTGCCAAACATTGCATTGCGCTCTTCGGCAGAATAATGCTCGAATACATCCTCTTCACTTCTGTACGCTCTGCCGTATTCAAGATAAAAGCTTTCGGTATCCTTTGGCTTTGATATTTCTTTTTCCAGCTCCTTTTCGGTTTTTCCGGAGGCTGCAGCAGCTTTGATTCCGTCCAGCATGGATTGATATATAGAAGCTAGTGCCAGATATGTGTTGGTATGGGGATTGGGCGACCTGACTTCAAATCTTGTTGACAGTGGATTTTCCATATCCCTCACAAGGCCTACCAGAACCGTCCTATTCCTTGAAGGTATATTGACGCTGTGCCCTAAGGATGTCACTATGCAAACGGGAGCTTCAAAGCCGGGTTTTAACCTGTTCAGAGAATCAATCGTGGACGAAATAAAGGGATTTATCACTTCATAATGCTTTAAAAACCCCATTAATGCTCCGTAGCCGATAACGCTTAAATAATCCTCCTCTTTATTAGGGGCAGCAAACAAGTTCACTCTTTTTCCGCTCTTAAGTTTTACCGCAACTCCAACATGAGTATGTTCGCCGCTTCCGGCTACACCCTCTATGGGTTTTGCCATAAAAGTTACTTCAAGGCCGTTTCTCCTGAAGGTTTCCTTTATCATTATTCTTGACATGAGCTCGTTATCTGCGGCCTGGAGGGTTGTACTGTATTTCCAGTCGATTTCAAGCTGCTCCATTATGTGGTTTATCTTTCCGCCGATATCGATTCTGGATTTAATTCCGCCGACTTCTTTATGGCCCATTTCGGCATCAAGGCCATATTTGTCCATAAGCAGCAGGGATTGTTCAAGAGATGTCCTTACGATGCTTTTTGTCCTTTTCCAATACTGCTCCTGAAGCACCTGGGACGCCGAAAGCTCTTCCTTGTCCGCCTTGTCATTGGGGGTCTTCACCCAGAATTCCAGCTCTGTTGCAGATGTGAGAACTATTTCATCTATTTCATCCGGTTTAAAACCCATTCTCTCCGTCAGGTCGGGGTTACTGCATAAAAGCTCAAGCAAGGTGTTTTTAAAATGATCTACAGATCTTTTTAATACGGATCTAGAATCCACCATTTGTCCGTCATGCTGGAGAAAAGAAGGGATTCTGAGGGTGCCGACAGGTTTATTAGTTTCAATGTCTATATGTTCATAATTATAATCAACGTACCAGTTGGATGTGGTATCGGCTATGATATCCACCTTACCGTTGTTAAGTGTTGCTATACCCGGCAAAACAACGCTGGAGCCGTCTGTCTGAATAACACCGTTTAAAAAACTGTCCATGTCTTCCAGCATATTACAAATAGGTATTTTTTCATCGGTATCATTGCCTGCCAGGTCTATACCGAATAAAGAAACAAATTTTATTTCAGGGTGGGCAAGAAGTAATTCTGTTAGATAAGCTTTGTCAAGGTCTTTGCTTTTAATTGTATATACCAGGGTATCATTTGCTGATTTTTGAGTATTAATGACCATTTTATACACCTCTATAATTTATAATGTATTAATTATTATAACAAAATGCTGCATAAAAAAACAGGGCATATGCCCTGTTTTCAGCCAATAACTATATTTACAAGTCTTCCTTTGACAACGATGATCTTCTTTACGGATTTGCCTTCAAACATTACCGTTATTTTCTCATCGGCAAGGACTGTTTCTTTGATTTGTTCTTCCGGCATGTCAGAAGGTACTTCAACTTTAGAACGTATTTTACCGTTAATCTGAATTCCAAGCTCAACTACGTCCTTTATTAATGCCGAAGGATCAAATG
The DNA here is from genome assembly GCF_001317355.1 of Oxobacter pfennigii. NCBI lineage: Bacteria > Bacillati > Bacillota > Clostridia > Eubacteriales > Clostridiaceae > Oxobacter > Oxobacter pfennigii. The sequence goes on along the minus strand of NZ_LKET01000011.1, from coordinate 16,369 downwards.
CAGGCCAGGATTCATTGAATACCGAATAATTCATGCCGAGTTTTTCCCACATTTCCTCAGTGAAATGTGGCGCAAAAGGAGCTAGGCATTTTAAAAGAGTTGTGAGTCCTTCTTTAAATATTTCAGCATTTTTATCCTCTGTATCCGAATCATATTTGTACATGGCGTTAAGAAGCTCCATCATCCTTGCAATGGCAGTATTGAACTGGAACTTATCGGCATCCTCAGTAACACCCTTTACAGCATAATTTATTGCATATTTAAGATCTTTTTCATTCTTTCCTACGGTGCCGGAGGTTTTTATCTCACCCACCCTTGCAGTCAGACGCTCGATTCTGTCCAAGAATCTGTCAATGGCTTTTATACCTTCATCGCTCCAGGCACCGCCTTCAATATAGGCAAAGCCGAACATGAGGTAGAGCCTGAATACATCGGAGCCGAATTTTGATATATAATCATCAGGAGAAACAACATTTCCCCTGGACTTACTCATTTTGTTGCCGTCAGGTCCTAATATGGTGCCCTGATGCACAAGTGAGAGGAAAGGCTCATCAAAATCAAGATATCCCAAATCCCTCAATGCCTTTGTAACGAATCTAGCATATAAAAGGTGCATGCAAGCATGCTCTGCTCCCCCCACATATTTGTCGACAGGAAGCATCTTATTTACTAAGTCCTTGTCAAAAATCTTATCTGAATTCTTATTATCAGGATACCTTAAGAAATAAAATGAAGAGCATACAAATGTGTCCAAAGTATCCGGATCCCTCTTTGCAGGTCCACCACAGTGAGGACAGGTTGTATTCATAAATTCTTCGCTTTTTGCCAAAGGTGATTTTCCGTCCGGTGCAAATTCAACGTTGTAGGGTAAAAGTACCGGCAAATCTTCTTCGGGAACGGGAACCACACCGCATTTATCGCAGTGAATCATGGGTATGGGTGCCCCCCAGTATCTTTGCCTGGATACCAGCCAGTCCCTTAACCTGTAATTTACTTTTAAAGCTCCTTTATTATGGTCAGCAAGCTTTTCCACAATGCCTTTTTTAGCATCCTCGGTAGCAAGTCCGGAGAACTCTCCGCTGTTTACCGACACTCCGTATTCGACAAAAGGCAGATCATCATTTCCTTCAGCTCCCTTAACTACTCTTATTATGGGCAAATTGAATTTTTCAGCAAATTCAAAATCTCTTTCATCATGGCCTGGAACTGCCATAACACAGCCTGTTCCATAGGTATTAAGAATATAATCTGCAGTCCAAACAGGCACTTTTTCGCCGTTTATGGGGTTGATGGCATAAGCTCCTGTAAATACTCCGGTCTTCTCCTTTGTAGTTGACAGCCTTTCAATTTCACTTTGCTTTCTTGCGGCGTCCTGGTATTCTTCCACAGCCTTTTTATATTCGGCGGTAGTAATTTTATCCACCAGTTCATTTTCAGGTGCCAGCACGACATAAGTAACTCCAAAGAGGGTATCCGGTCTGGTGGTGAAAACATTGAAGGTTAAATTACTGTCAGCGATAGAGAATGTCAATTCAGCACCGGTGGATCTTCCGATCCAGTTTCTCTGCATTGCCTTGGTTTTTTCCGGCCAGTCTATGGTATCCAGCTTTTCCAAAAGCTCATCGGCATAATTGGTAATCCTTAAAAACCATTGTGTAAGGTTCTTCCTTGTAACCTCGGTTCCGCAGCGTTCACAGGAGCCGTCCTGTACCTGCTCGTTGGCAAGAACGGTGTTGCAGCTGGGGCACCAGTTAACGGGGGCCTCTTTTCTGTATGCAAGGCCGGCTTTATATAATGTGAGGAAAACCCACTGGGTCCATTTGTAATAATCGGGCATACAGGTTTTAACCTCATGGTCCCAATCAAACATGGCTCCCATTTCCTTAAGCTGCCTTTCCATGGTTTCAATATTATTCAACGTGGAATCCTGAGGATGGATTCCGGTCTTTATGGCGTAGTTTTCAGCCGGAAGGCCGAAAGCATCAAAGCCCATAGGCTGGAATATTTCATAGCCCTGCATTCTTTTCATCCTTGCCCAGGAATCCGTAGGGCCGTAGTTGTACCAATGTCCTACATGGAGCTTTGCACCTGAGGGATATGAAAACATTTCAAGGCAATAAAGCTTTTTATCCAATCTGTCCATATTAAATTTATAAAGTTCGGTATCTTCCCATTTTTTCTGCCACTTTTTATCAATGTCAGTCGAATATGTGGACATAATTTATCCTCCTTGTTTTAATGTCAGGGTTCACATCTCTTATTAAGCAACAGGTATGATGCAGATTTAAGATATGCGCCTGACTTATTTATTCACAATAAAAGCCTTTCATCTGTAAGAGACGAAAGGCTCACTTCCGCGGTACCACTCTAATTAGTTTAACACCCAGCTTATTCGGCATACATAGTATGCCGCGCATAATAATATGCTGTTCCCTTTAACGGTGGAAGCCGTGCAAGCCTAATAAATACTTTCGGTTGCAGGCTCAGGAGCGAGTTTGATAATCTTCGTGCTGCCTTTCACCGCCCGGCAGATCTCTTAAATCAAAAGAAATATCCTTGTTCTCCATCATAGCCTATGGCTGCTTCATAGAAGAAGCATCAAATATAACATAATATTACTACAAAGGTAAATAAAAATAAAGTATTTTTAAGTCTATTAATGTTTGAGTTATATATATATATTTACAATATGTCATATGTTTAGTATAAATTATATGCAAAATTTCCATAAATGAAACATGGGAGAAGAAAATTGATTTTGTATGTGCCACGTTTTAAGGTTATGTTATAATGAATTCGTATGGCTATGCCATACGAATTCATTCAACATGGAATTTGCAGAGCAAATTTCATGATATAATAAATCCCTGCAGGATATATTGCGACATGAATTTCACATAGTAAAATTCATGATATAATAAATAAGTAATATTACGGGGATTAAATCAAATATGCAGGAGGAAAATCACAGCAAATATTATTTCTGTGATAAAAAGGTGAAGTTATGTCAAAAATCATTTTAGTAACCGGCGGAGCCAGAAGCGGAAAAAGCAGTTTTGCCCAGTCTCTTCTTGAAAATAAGGAAGGGGTTCTTTATATAGCTACATCCGTTGCATTTGATGATGAAATGAAGGACAGGGTTAAAAAGCATAAGGAATCCAGACCGTCGAGCTGGAGGACTGTAGAATGCTTTAAAGACATGGATATACATTTGAAGGATGTAGAGGAAAAAGTAATGATTCTGGATTGCATAACCATAATGGTTACCAATCTCATGTTCCACTACGAGTTGGAGTGGGAAGACTTAGGAATGGAAAGAATAAACGAAATAGAAAACCTTATTGCTGATGAAGTAGGTAAACTATTAAAAATTGCAAGGGAAAAGAATGTATATTTAGTAGTCGTGACAAACGAACTTGGCATGGGTGTGGTTCCGGGAAACAAATTGACCAGAGTGTATAGGGATATTGCCGGAAGGATGAACCAGATGATTGCAGCTGAAGCAGATGAAGTATATTTGGCTGTCTGCGGCATACCCCTTAAAATTAAGTAGGTGAAAAATATGAACAGGCTTATATTGATGCTGCAGTTTTTCACGAGAATTCCAATAAATAAAGAGGTTCCGGTAGAGCCGGAGGATTTCAGAGGAGGAAGCATATTCTTCCCGGTGGTAGGCCTTGTTGTAGGGCTTATAAATTTGGCAGTGTATTATCTTGCACGTCACACCGGAAACTACATGTTTGCTGCCATCCTTGCTGTTTTATCCTGGGCTTCAATAACGGGAGCATTGCACTTGGACGGGCTTTCGGATACCTGCGACGGTATTTTTTCCTCCAGAACAAAGGATAAAATGCTGGAGATAATGAAGGACAGCAGAATAGGTGCCATGGGAGCACTTTCCCTTATATTTGCAGTATTTGTAAAAATATCATTGATATGGGGCCTTAGCTATAGCCAGGCGCTGTATACACTGATTATCGCACCGGTTATAGCCAGGACATCCATGCTTTACGGTATTACAATTGCCAAATATCCAAGGGAAAAAGGCCTCGGCCAAACCTTTATAGGCAATGTTACAATAAAGGAATTTTCAATAGGGCTTATTATTTGTTCGATTATAGTTTTTCCTTTAGCCAAGCTTTATACACTGGTTCTGCTCTTTATGGTTTTTGCTGTACCCATGTTTTTTAATGATTATTTTGAAAAAAAATTAGGAGGTATGACAGGGGATACTTTAGGAGCACTCTGTGAAATTCAGGAAATACTTTGCATGCTTGTAATAACTCTTCTGTCAAACAATATATGGAGATGATACTTATAAGGCACGGCCAGACTGAATATAATAAAAAGGGTGTTTATCACGGTTGGATAGAATCAGAATTAGATGATGTGGGAATTTCCCAGGCGGAGGATTCCGCAAAGCTGTTATGCGGTGAAAAAATCGATGTTATATATACAAGCCCCCTGAAAAGATCTGCAAGTACCGCAGAGATTATATCCCAAAGTACAGAAAATCCGCCCATCATTATAAGTGAAAATATAAAGGAAGTTAACTTTGGATTGTTTGATGGTTTGTCTTATGAGGAGATAAGCACAAAATATAATGATGAAGCAAATAAATGGAACGAAGCCCCATTGGGATATCATTTTCCGGAAGGAGAGAGCATACCTCAGTTCTTTGAGAGGATAAAGCTTTTTTTAGACGAGCTAATTGATAAGGAGTATAAAAAGGTTGTGGTGGTAAGCCATGACGGCTGTATAAAATACATATTATCCTATATAATGTGCGGCAGCGGAGAACTGTTCTGGAAGTTTAAGGTCTCAACAGGCAGTATAAGCCGTATTTCCTTTGAAAGAGATTTTTCTTTTTTGATATCCTTAAATGAGAACTAAGCTGAGGTCGCTGTATTTGAAACAACGAATGCAGTGTTTCAAATACAGCGACCTCTTTTATTTAATATCGTTAAATGAGGTTTACGGAGTGGGGACACAACTAAAGTTATGTCCCCAACTAAAATTCTTGTTGACAAAACTTATTTGCATTGATATCATAAAATAAATTTATTATAAGTTTGTAACAAATGCGATGATGGAGAATAAAAATATTTTGTCTGACTTTAGAGAGCCAATGGTTGGTGAAAATTGGCGCAGGCGTATATTACATAACTCTCTCCTGAGTACAGGCGATGAAAGATATTTATACCGAGTACTTGCCTGCGGGTAGGCCCGTAACAGCCCACGGTTTGTTAGAACCTGCTGAGATAGAATGCTGCGAGGCATCTGTGAATTAGGGTGGTAAGACGAATTACCCTCGTCCCTATTAATTATATTAGGGCGAGGGTTTTTTTACGTTCATTTTTATATTTTAATATAAATAATTTCAAGGAGGCGGTTGTATGGCAATAACAGGAGGGCAGGCTATAATTTGTGCTTTAGAGGCGGAAGGTGTGGAATTGGTATTTGGATATCCGGGCGGAGCAATTCTGCCGGTCTTTGATAGCTTAAGGGAATCATCAAAAATTCATTATGTCCTGGTGAGGCAGGAGCAGGCGGCAGCTCATGCAGCCAGCGGTTATGCCAGAGCTACGGGAAGAGTGGGCGTATGCATGGCAACATCAGGGCCGGGTGCAACCAACCTTATAACGGGTATCGCAACAGCTTATATGGATTCAATTCCATTGGTTGCAATTACAGGGCAGGTTGCAGTGGATTTGATAGGCCGCGATGCATTCCAGGAGGTGGATATCACCGGTGCTACAGAACCCTTCTCTAAGCATAACTATTTAGTTAAAAACGTAAATGACATTCCAAGGGTTATAAAAGAAGCATTTCATATAGCATCAACAGGAAGGCCGGGGCCTGTGCTTATTGATATACCAAAGGATGTAGCTTTATCAAGTATTAATTTTAAATACCCCGATACCGTTGATTTAAAGGGATATAAACCAAATTATGAAGGGCATCCTCTTCAGATAAAGAAGGTTGTTAAGGCAATAAAGGAAAGCAAAAAGCCTCTTATTTGTGTAGGCGGAGGAGCCATATTATCAGATGCGGCACAGGAAATATTAGAGCTGGCTGAAAAAGTCAACGTACCTGTTGCAATGACTTTAATGGGTATAGGAGGTTTCCCGGGAAGCCATCCTCTGAATCTAGGCTTGCTCGGAATATACGGTACTCAGGCCGCCAACACGGCAGTCAATGAAGCAGATCTTCTTTTGTTATTGGGTGCCAGGATGGGTGACAGGGCTACGGGGAATCTTGATAAATTCGCCAAAAAGGCAATAATTGCACATATTGACATTGACCCGGCGGAAATAGGCAAAAACGTTGAGGTGGATATTCCCATAGTCGGCGACTTGAAAGGTATTGTAAAAGAGATTAACAAACTTAATGCAGATAAAAAAGAAAGCAACTGGGCGGAAGAATTAATGGCAAAAGACAGGCTGCCTGCGCAATATGTAGAAGGTAAAGGCTTGGATCCAAAAGAAATCATCCAGGAGCTTTCAAAGATGTCCAATAATGATATGATAGTGGCTACTGATGTAGGGCAGCACCAGATGTGGACCAGTCAGTATTATAAGGTAGAAAAACCAGGGACATTTATTACCTCAGGCGGATTGGGCACCATGGGCTACGGACTCCCTGCAGCAATTGGAGCAAAGATGTCAGACACTGAAAGAGAAGTACTTTTGATTACCGGTGACGGAAGCTTTCAGATGAACCTAACGGAGCTGGCAACAGCAGCTCAGGAAAATCTAAAAATGAAGATAATTCTTTTTAATAACAGCTCTCTTGGAATGGTAAGGGAATTGCAGCAGCAATCCTTTGAGTCCAGGTACTTCTCGGTTCATATGACGGGCAATCCGGACTTTTCAAAAATCGCAGAAGCCTATGGTTTAAAGAGTATAAGGGTAACTGATAAAAAGGATATTAAAAATGCCTTGAAAGAAATATTGGAGAGCAAGGATGGAATCTTAGGAGAATTCTTCATAAACCTGGATGTAAATGTTGTACCGTACAGGGAGGGGATATAATATGAAACATACTTTAGCAGTGCTGGTTGAAAATCATGCGGGGGTACTTTCAAAGGTATCCGGCTTGTTCAGCCGGAGGGGATTTAATATTGACAGCCTTGCCGTAGGTATAACGGAAGACCCTAAAATATCCAGGATGACAATTGTGGTTGATGGTGATGAATATATAGTGGAGCAGGTTTCAAAGCAACTGAACAAACTCATTGATGTAATAAAGGTTCAGGATATAAAAGAGGATTCTGTAGTTAGGGAATTAGCTCTTATAAAGGTCAATGCAACTTCGGAAATAAGGTCTGAAATTACCGAGATTGTAAATATATTCAGGGCAAAGGTTGTTGATATAAGCAAAAATACCATGACCATAGAAATTTCAGGAGACAGCACAAAGGTTGCAGCCATTCAGAATATGCTTCAGCCCTTCGGTATTCAGGAAATGGTAAGAACAGGAGCCATTGCGATAGACAGAGGTTCAAAATAAAGAGGACTGTTGCGTTGTTTGAAACGCAACAGTCCATTTTTTACGAAGTAACAGGGGTCTTAAAATCCGCCGGCAATCCATAATTGCTACGGCGGATTTTATTATCTATGTGAATTTATATAGTCGTTAACTAACTGGAGGTAACTTTCCCGTATGCTCCTTATTATACCATTGTTTGCAGATGCAAACTTCATATCATCTACACTTCTAATGGGAAGTACCATGGGTGATGTGCCCGTCAAAAACAATCCATCCATGTCTTTTAACATATTTGCTTCTAAATTTTTTTCCTGCAATTCAAAGCCTGAACGCCTAATAATTTCAATGACATTTCCTCTTGTAACGCCTGAGAGTATATCTTTCTCAGGTGCAGTTATAATTGTTTTATTTTTTATAAAAAACATATTTGACCTGCTGCCTTCTGTAATTTCACCGTTGCTATTTACAAGCAATGCTTCGTAAGCATTCATCCTTGCAATTTGTTCATTTATTTTATCCCTTATGGCAAGATCTGTAGATTTGGCATTGGGATTATTTCTTTCACCATAAAACAAAGTTGCATGGACACCGTCAGCTATCATATCCTCTGTCGGATAGGAGCTTTTATAAAAGTAAAAATAACTGTCGGGAGTCTGATTGTAGAAATTATTGATTACAATTCTTACATTCCCATTGAAATAATCATTTATTTCAATAAGTTTTCTGATGATTGCATCAATTTTTTTTTCATCAATTAAAATATCAAAGCCTAAAAGGGAAGCTGAGGTCTTAAAGCGTGAAACATGTTTTTCTAAAAACATGGGAACTCCGTCAATGACTCTTATAACCTCATATATCCCGGGAAATATTTTCGTAACTTCATAATCAAAGATTTTAGCTTCAATTATATTATCATTGTGGATTAAATAATTCTTAACTACATCATCATTCATAAAAACACCGTCCATCCAAAGTTAAACAATATATATATTTTACCATAATCCTATTATTTTCAATACATATATAGTTATTTCCAAATGAGTAACAGATGCATAATTAAAGAATTAGTTTACAGCTATCTTTTGTCCTAAAGGGAGAATAATACTTTATAGGGAGGTTGACACAATGAAAACGATGAAAAGAATAAGCACATCTTTTGTGTTATCAGCTATATTTTTTATGTTGTTTACTGCGACCGCAAATGCACAAAATACAACCTATACCGTTCAGCCCGGTGACAGCATGTGGAAGATAGCCGTAAAATATCAAATAGGCGTATCGGAAATCATTGCGGCAAATCCGCAAATAAAAAACCCCAACCTGATATATCCGGGGCAAAAACTAACCATACCTTTGCTTAGCGACGTAAAAGCTCTGGAAGACAAGGTGGTGCAATTAGTCAACAAGGAAAGGGCAAAGAACGGACTGCCGGCATTGAGCAGCAACTGGCAGCTATCCCGCGTGGCCCGGTATAAATCGGCAGATATGGCTAAGCTTAATTATTTTTCCCATACTTCGCCAACATACGGTTCTCCGTTTAAAATGATGGAGAGCTTTGGTTTAAGGTATGCATCTGCCGGTGAAAACATTGCAAAGGGGCAGAGAACGCCTGAAGAAGTTATGGTTGCATGGATGAATTCACCGGGCCACCGGTCAAATATTTTAAGTGCCAGCTACACACAAATCGGTGTCGGTTATGCAAAGGATTCAAGAGGAGTGGCTTACTGGACCCAAATGTTCATGAGACCGTAAAATAACATTAAAAAGTAAAAACTCTGAAAGCTTAAGCTTTCAGAGTTTTTTATGATGATCTGTAGTTTGTAAATTGAAGTTCTGTATCAAAATCCTTGGCTTTTAACATCTGAATGACAGCCTGTAAATCATCTCTTTCTTTTCCTGAAACCCTGACCTGGTCATCCATAATCTGTGCCTGAACCTTTAATTTGGAATTTTTAATAAGAGATACAATTTCCTTTGCCAGTTCCTTTGATATGCCTTTTTTAATTTTTATAACCTGCTTGATGGTATCTCCGCCGGACTTTTCAATCTTTCCGTAATCCAATGCTTTGACGGATATACCCCTTTTGGAAAATTTACCTCTTAAAATTTCGTGCACGCTTTTTAATTTAAAATCATCATCGGCGTGGACTTTTATTTCATCTTTATCAAGCTGAACTTCAACCTTGCTGCCCTTAAAATCATAGCGCTGGCTGATTTCCTTGACTGTCTGGTTTACGGCATTGTCTACTTCCTGCAAGTCTACTTCGGATACTATATCAAATGAGTTGCTGCCTGCCATCTTCATCATCCTTTCGTATTTAATCAAAGGGGACACTTCCCCTGAAATAATGTTTGGGGACACACCTTCTCTTTTTGAGAAATGAATGTGGGGTAATCGAAGGTATGTCCCCGATTCTAAGCTCTCTTGGGTAGTCGGGGAAAATGTACCCAACTTAGGAGAAAGTTTCCCAACTTATTTTAGTTTATTGTATTTGTTACATAATTTCAATAGGTGTGTTATATTGTGGAAAATATTCTATATTAAGTATGGGGTAAATTGAATTTTTAATACATGTGATTTATTATAATTGAATACAATTTATGGTGGTCGCGAATACAATGAAGATAAGAGTATATTTTGGCAGGTGATATTTGTGTTTGTTGATTATCATGTACATCTTGATAAACTGGATTGGAATATTGAAACTATAAATGATTTGACTAATGTGGCAAAGTCAAAGGGAGTAGATAGCATAGGCGTGGTAGTTCATACAAAAATTCTCAGCGGATTTGAGCCCCTTTATTCTCACGTATTTAAAGACGGACAAAATCATAAAAAATTGAAGTTTGATAAGAGTATTGATGAGTACTTAAGTTTGCTGGAATATGCCAAAAAAGAAGGCTATCCCGTTTTAACAGGTCTTGAGGTCTGCTATGCTCCCGAAGGAGAAGAATTTTTAAAATCAAAACTCGGTGAATATCCATATGATTTTCTTATTGGCTCCGTACATTTGATAGAAAGCCGGCATTTTAAAACTGCTGTGGAATTCTACGGCAATACTGAAATGGTAGGCAGGATGTATTATGAAAGAGTGTTAAAAGCAGCAAGGAGCGGGTTATTTAATATAATAGGCCATATTGAAATAGCACGCAGAGAAGGCATACCAAGCCTTGATTATTACCCTGAGCTGCTGGATGAAATATGCCGGGAGCTTGTAAAAAATAACTGTGCCGTTGAAATAAACACAAAATGGCTGACTAAAAGAGATTATCTCGTGCCGGATAAAACTACGCTGGAATACATGTTTAATGCAGGGGTAAAGGTAGTTTTCAGCTCGGATGCCCACCACAAAGGAAGGATAGGCTATGAAAAAGATAAAGCAATAAGTGCAATAAAAGCCGCAGGCTATGAAAGCTTTTCAATTGTTGGGTAAAAAAATCACATTAAATTAAAAATCAGCAAAGATATGCGGTATTTTCATGATATAATCTTTGACTCATTTGATTTAAAATACTGCAAGCAGGTATTTTCGTGTTATAATAATTCCAGAAAATTAATTTTTGGAATTATTGTTTTTTAGGGGGAAATGTTCATGAATTACTCGCACGAAGTAGAGCAAATGATGTGTGTGGCAAAGGGCCCCAAACATGGACCTGCACCTATTCCTGAAGAGGGAAAATGGGTTAAAGTCAAAGAAGTTACCGATATTTCCGGTTTATCCCATGGAGTAGGCTGGTGTGCACCGCAGCAGGGAGCATGTAAACTGACTTTAAATGTTAAAGACGGAATAATTGAAGAAGCTTTAATTGAAACTCTGGGATGTTCAGGCATGACGCATTCTGCGGCCATGGCAGCTGAAATTCTTCAGGGTAAAACCATTCTTGAAGCATTGAATACCGACCTGGTATGTGATGCCATAAACGTAGCCATGCGGGAAATTTTCAAACAGCTTGCATACGGAAGAACTCAGACGGCATTTTCAGAAGGCGGACTTCCTATAGGTGCAGGACTTGAGGATCTGGGAAAAGGTTTAAGGTCACAGGTAGGAACCATGTTCGGCACCAGGGAAAAGGGTGTAAGATATCTTGAAATGGCGGAAGGTTATATATTAGAGCTGGGATTGGATGAACAAGATGAAGTAATAGGCTATAAATTTGTGCACTTAGGAAAAATGATGGAAGCCATAAGAAAAGGTGTTGATCCAAAAGAAGCCTATGAAAAGAACATCAGTACATATGGAAGATTTGATGAAGCAGCTAAATATATAGACCCGAGAGTTGAGTAAGGAAAGAGGTGGCTTTGATGATTAGATTTGAAGGATATGAAAGAAGAATAGACGGAATAGACAAGTGCCTCAAGGATTATGGATTTGACAGCTTGGAGCAGGTAAAAGATATGCTTCTTGCTAAGAATATAGATGTTGAAAAGACGGTAAAAGGTGTACAGCCCATAGCATTTGAAAATGCCGTATGGGCATACATTTTAGGAGCCGGTATTGCTCTTAAAAAAGGAGTTAAAAATGCAGCAGAAGCTGCCGAGGCAATAGGAATAGGACTTCAGGCCTTCTGCATACCAGGTTCTGTTGCAGACAGCAGAAAGGTCGGCTTAGGACACGGAAATTTGGGAGCAATGCTCTTAAGGGAAGAAACCAAATGCTTCTGCTTCCTGGCAGGCCACGAATCCTTCGCAGCGGCAGAAGGAGCCATTGGTATCGCAAAAACAGCAAATAAAGTAAGAAAAGAGCCTTTAAGAGTAATATTGAATGGCCTTGGAAAAGATGCAGCCTATATAATTTCCAGAGTAAACGGATTTACTTACATAAAGACTGAATACGACTATTACACAGGTGAACTCAAAGTTACTGAGGAAAGAGCATTTTCAAAGGGAGATAAGTCTAAGGTAAGAGTTTACGGTGCAGATGATGTCAATGAAGGCGTAGCTATCATGGTTAAGGAAGGTGTTGACGTATCCATCACAGGAAACTCCACCAATCCCACCCGCTTTCAGCACCCTGTTGCAGGTACCTATAAAAAATGGGCATATGAAAACGGAAAGAAATACTTCTCCGTGGCATCCGGAGGCGGTACGGGAAGAACGCTTCATCCCGACAACATGGCAGCAGGGCCTGCATCCTACGGCATGACAGACACCATGGGGAGAATGCATGGCGATGCCCAGTTTGCAGGATCTTCATCAGTTCCCGCCCATGTAGAAATGATGGGCCTGATTGGGATGGGCAACAATCCCATGGTAGGTGCAACCGTTGCGGTAGCCGTATCCATTGAAGAATCCCTTAAATAAGGATAAATAGGTTGTTAACCGACATAACTCGTTAAATAATAAAGTTATTCACTGAAAGCATGAGAGTTTGAAAGCCACCTGGCTGAATCTTTCATGCTTTTGCTGTTTTTTGAGGTGGCTTTCAGGGTCATGGTATTTGGTTCAAGGGAGAGCGATTGAGAAAAAGAGAGGGGAAAGATTGAGAAAAGGATTGAGTAAACAAGGGCTTACAGGCATTTGCCTTAACCCGTTATCCATGAACCTACTGCACCGCACTTAAAAGATTGAAAAAAATAGGGATGTAAAAGAGTGAGATTTTGCAAGAAAAGTGCAAGATGCGTGAACGACTTTATTATTATTTTTGTCCAGGAAATAGGGCCGTAAAGTTAAGGAAAAGGTGGGTTTTAGTGAAGGACCTTATTATCATAGGAGAAATTGGGGGCATGGGAAAAGGGTGGTCAAAGGCAGATGGATGAAGGGATTGGGGGAGGTGATAGTGAGGGAAGGACTTTAAAACCTGCAAACAAAGATAGGATAATGGAATTGGGAATAAGGGAAAAAATAATAAAAAACAAACAATTTTTATGAAAAGTGCAGGTTTATCTTTTAAAACAGATAATAACCTATAGTTTTTATTAAAGTCGCCCAATAAAAATAACTTCAAAAGCATGTAGAGAGTAATCTTGTGTTTTCTTCATGTCATTTATTATTATTTGTTAGAAAGGATACCCTTTAAAAGTCCCAATATGAATGCCTATATAGAATCATACCACAGTATTCTGGAAAGTGAATGCTTCTCTCTTTATGAATTCAGAACATATGCTGAAGCATATGAGACTGTAGCCAAATTCGTAAGATTCTACAACGGCAGGAGAATCCACGGGAGTATCCATTATTTATCTCAGGAGGAGTATTATCAAGGTGTCCTTGATAAATCCGTAAAGGCCATTTGTATGGCTTTTTTAATTCTTATTATTAAACATATCTGGGCTTTTTATGTTTTAAAATTATTTTAAATAATAGATTTTAAATAATAGAATGTGCGGTTGTCTATACTATAATCATATGCAGCTTATAATTGATATTATGGGGGAAATACCATGAATTTTAACTGGAATATTGAAACTTATATATCTATTGCATTTACAGTCACTTCACTTATCGTAGCAATAATTATTATTAAAATAAATTGGAAGCAATATGGGTTATTGTTTTTATTAAGTGGAGTGGTAGGTTCAATAATATGTTATATCTTCATCATTACAGGTTTATACTCATTCCCTTATAGATTATTTCCTAATTTCTTAAGATTTCCATTTTATTGTATTTTAACAATATTTCCGGCATATGTGTTATTGGGAGTAAGATATAGTCCTAAACTATGGGCATTGAAGATTCCGGTTTATTGGGTAATAGTCCATTTAGGAATGGTTGCAGAGACATGGGCACATAATAAAACTCAACTTATCAGGTATGATTTATATTGGGATTTTTGGGATTCATATACATGGTGGTGGATATTCTTCCTGATATTTGAGTGGGTAGGAGGGCTGATAGTGTCTGAACAATATAGAAAACCAATTAATCCAGAAGTATTTAAATATGGAAAAATTGGATTCTTTATTATACATTTTATTTTAATTACCACAATATTTTTAGGAGGATTCTATGCGGGTAGAGTTACTATGAGATAGATATTCTTTAAATATAAAACTAGGGGACCTGGATTATCCGCAGAAATTTAATCAAAAAACACAAATAACCCCTTAAACAGGGTTATTTCCTTATATAATAGGGGAGGCGCCCTTTTCATATATAGTGTACAAGCAAAATTTGTACAAACTGTGGCAAAAGTCTGAACATACTATTACAAAAGAATTAATTGTTTATTAAGCCAAAAAAAGGAAGATGAGTAAAATGAAATTCATGTATTTTTATTTTAACAAGTAATGCTGGTAGGGATATGTTATATTATTAAGAGAAGATAATACTTGGGAAAATTCATCTCACTATATATTTTATAGGGGTATGCTTAAGGCGCAATATTACATGGATTGTTCAAAAAGCCATAAAAAGGCTTTAGAATGGAAGAAAATGGTGAGCATTTTTCATTAAGGCAAGATATTTTTGAAATTATAAAGTGAGGCTTATCAATTATGAAAGATGAGTTAATTCAACAACTTAATAACTTTCTTAAGGAAATTGCCAGGGAATTTGAAGATGAGTTTATACGCAGATTACCAAGCATATAGTATGGGTATAGTAGTTCTGATAATTTAGATATTAAAATACCATCAATAAATAAGAATTTTGGAGATATTAAAATCTGTATCTGGTGTTATGTAGTTTATAACAATAAAAGGAAGGGGATATAGTGAAAGGTATAGGAAATTATCAACTTGTAAGACGGACTTTATTAGGAAGTATTTTACTATTTATCATGTATCCTATGCGAACTTTGGCAAATTCATCGTGGCACTGGGTAACAGTAATCCCTATGAAAGTTTTACCTCTTGCAATAATACTGACTCTTGCTATTGAGACCTGGGGAGTAATTGTATATGGAAAAGTTGAGGAAAAAGTAAGAGCATTTGTTATTGTTACATTTGCAAATATTGCTTCGTTTGTAGCACCATATATTTATAGTACCTACCGTTTAAATAGGTTTTATTGTTCAGGCTGGGATTATGCGTGGGAAAGATCATTCAACAGCGGGCCTAACTATGCAATAAGGCTTGTTTATTTAATGTTAACTTTGTGTATAGAAGTGCCCCTGGTATATTTGCTATTAAAAAACCGCAGCAAAAATAGAAAAAAATTATTGTTTATAGTAATAATCGTAAATGTAATTACTACGATAGTTGTTGCAGTCCTGGAAAGACTTATTTGCCGGGGGAGATGGTAGTCTTGTATCCTGACTTCAAGGTTTTTAATTCCCCGAGGCCAAACCGGGCAATCAACCGATTTTATGATATTGTAATGATGTAAAGGACGTGAAAACATGAAAAAAACATTTATGCGTTATATTTTCTCGGTAATTTTGTCCATGCTATTGGTTACTATAGGTTATTTTTGGCTGCATGGCATTCCTTTGATTGGTCTTCCTGAAAAGGAGGATGTTTCTTATGTTGAAATATCCGATACTAATCTAACTGATGAAGTACGGACATTCAAAGCAGGTGAAGATATTGAGAGAGCCGTTAATATGGCCAATTTCTTAAACTATCAGTTAGGTACACCTAAGCAAGAACCTCCGCATATAACGATTACATATTATTTAAAAAACGGAAAGAAGATAAGTGTTTCTGCTAATAAAGATACCGTATTTTGGGGGGGCAAGGCCTATACCATTAAAGGTGATAACGGAACTACTTTTGTAAAAATTACCGAAGGTTTGTTTTTCTCTGACCTATTGGAGGCTAATAGATGAAATTACCCGCTGGATGCGGAAAAGGGAATAAACAGGATAACTCCTAAGCCCCCTAATTAGTTTGGACAAAATACGAACCATTAGCTAGAATAAAATCAGAAGCTTAAGGGGGCATATTCAAATGAAAGGTAATGCATATTCACATGAGTTTAAGGAGCAGATACTAA
>NZ_LKET01000010.1 GCF_001317355.1 Oxobacter pfennigii | reverse complement strand
GGAATTTGAGAAATGGATTTTCTAATTAAAATATATTTGAAATATGATAAAATTCTGCATGGGGGTAATAAATCCATGCAGAATATTTTTTTATGTAACTCAAAGCCTAAAGCCTTTCGAGAAGCAAATGGGGAGCTGTTTCCAGAGGCACCTTTACGATGCATGTTTGAAGATTGCCAAATGCCTGTAAGAATGAAAAAACACGGCTTTTACAAAAGATACATTATCACATATAAATATAGCGGTTACATATGTATACGCAGGTATATTTGCCCCTGCTGCGGCCGCACAGTTTCTTTTCTCCCAAGCTTTCTAGTCCCATATTTTCAATATGCCTTTCCATATATACTGGCATTTTTAAATGGATATTTCAAAAGAAGGCAATCTCTTAGAAAATATGTTGAATGGTTTAAAAGAAAAAAGGACGGCTTTAACCGTCGTCACTTCAGATACTATATTAACCGTATATTTTTAAATCGCAGCTTAATCCAGTATTATTTAAACCTGACTGACCAAGACATGATCGCAAATGAAGATGCAATGGCCAGCCGGTTGTTTGCCAAAAGTCTTTTAGAAAAAATACATGCAGTGTCCCCACAATATTTGTCATGGAATTTTTTCAATGTCACAGGCAAAAGCATTTTGGCTCCTGTTCAAATGATATCATAAAAGCGATAAATAGTCATGAAAATCTCATCAACAGAGCTTACCCAGTTCCAAGAAGCATAGTTATGTATTAACCTATCCTTGATACAAATAAAGGAAGGGGAAATACAATAACTATGGATGAAAAAGCAAGACAGGCAATAGCACTGAGACGGTTTTCCATCATAAGCCCGGTGCTTAGCGGCAATGTAAAAAACAACAGGGAATACTTTCAGGAATTATCAAAGAATCCTGTTGATATGCCGTACCTTGGTACAAAGGTTTATAACTACAAAACCTTTGAGGGGTGGCTTTATGACTATCATCGGTATGGGCTTGACGGGTTAATGCCGGGATTCAGAAGTGATAGAGGAAAAAGCCGGAAGATATCTTCAGAACTGGGAGATAAAATTAAAGAGTACCGTGTAAAAAATCCTAAAATGCCGGTGACAATATTGTATGACAGACTAATATCAGAAAAGATTATTAATCCTTTAGAGTTGTCAAGGTCCAGTGTATACCGATACATAGCAGATACGGTACTTCCATCAAAAGAAGAGTCCGGAGAAAGCCTTCGTTTCTCTTATCAGTATCCGGGAGAAATGTGGCAGGGAGATGTGATGTACGGACCTTATATACAGGTAGGTAAAAAGAAGCAGCAGACATACCTTCATGCATTTATCGATGATGCCACAAGGCTGATTATGTACTCAAAATTCTTTTATGAGCAGAATTTTGAAACGTTACGCATCTGCCTTAAGGAAGCCATGTTAAAAAACGGAATACCCCGCCTTATCTATACAGATAACGGGAAAATATACCGCAGCCAGCAACTTGAATATATATGTGCAGGATTGGGCTGCACACTTCTGCATTCGCAGCCATATGTCCCAAAGGGCCGCGGAAAAATCGAACGATACTTTAATACCGTACGTATGAGGTTTCTAAGCAATCTTTCCCCGAAAGAACTTAACAGTCTTGAGTCATTGAATGAAGCATATGAAAAATGGCTTGACAGTGACTATCAGAAAAAAGAGCATTCGGCTCTAAACGGCAAAACCCCGCATCAATGCTTTATTGATAATATCGACAGAGTAAAGCTGGTAACTGATAGGAATCAATTTAACGAAAACTTCTTATTAAGGATCAGCCGCAAGGTATGTCATGATGCAACTATACAGGTAGAAAATATTTTATTTGAAACAGAGCCATGCCTTGCAGGAAAACGCCTTGAGGTTCGTTATGAACCTGAATGGCTTTTAGATCAAACAAAGAATCTGCAGTTGTACGAGGATGGGAAACGCATCGGAGAAGCAAAAAGGATACGATTCTATGATAATGCTCATGTGCAGCGCCGATTTCCTGGGAATCGAAAGAAGGCTGCTGCAGAAACAAAAGATATATCACATCCATCAGAGAATAGTTTGGCCACCCCTAAAAATACAATTTCATTTGCAGATTTAGCCCAAGGAGGTACAGAGAATGTTTAAACAGTTCTATGGACTTACTTTCAATCCTTTCGACAAGGAAATTGAAACAGAGAAGCTGTTTAAGAGCAGTGATTTAAACGAGCTGGAACAGCGATTAAGATACATGCTGGACAATAGGGGGATTGGCCTTATCGTTGGTGAGCCAGGTACCGGTAAATCTACCTGTTTAAGAAAGTTCGCCGAAAATGCCAACAAATCACTTTACAAGGTATGTTATCTTCCGCTTACAACTTTAACTGTAAAGGATTTTTATCAAGGCCTCTGCGCTATGCTTGGAACTACAAAGAAATACAGGAAAGTGGACATGTTCTTTGAAATACAGTCGGCCATAAATTCACTCTACTACGAACAAAGAATTACGCCGGTATTTATTGTGGATGAAGTGCATATGGCGTCCAGTGCAATACTTGATGATTTAAGAATACTGTTCAATTTTAAGATGGATTCTGCCAATCCTTTTGTTTTAATACTATCGGGACAGCCTCAAATACGGAACAAGCTGATGCTAACCAGCAGTTACCCGCTAAAACAGCGGATTATTATGAGATATTCAATGCAAGGGCTTACACAAGAAGAATGCAGAGAATATTTGACCAGCAGGCTAAAGATTGCAGGGTGCTCTAGAGAAATATTTACCCCTGAAGCAGCTCTGGCTATTTACAATATATCCGGAGGAGCTCCAAGGGCAATCAACAATATCACTACTGCAGCGCTTATGTATTCTGCCGCTAAAAGAGCCGATTCCGTGGACGAAGAGGCTATTTTTCAAGCAAACATTGAGCTTGGAGCATAAAAAGCTAAAGCACTTTGAGTAGCAAAATATTCAAGGTGCTTTATTTATATCATATTTTCTCAAGGTCCGCAATAGCAATAGAATCAGCATTCTTAAGCTATTCCCAGTACAAATTGAGAAATTTCCTAATTTAATTTTGTACGTCTATTTTAATTTGATAAAAGTGGACCTTTACTTCCGATTACAATGTGAGAAAAACTTCCTAGTTTATTTTGAAAATTGACA
>NZ_LKET01000009.1 GCF_001317355.1 Oxobacter pfennigii | reverse complement strand
GACTGGAAATACGTGGCATAGAAGATATTAATGATACAATTATTGCATTTACTGCCAGAGAAACTGCAACGCCGCCTTTTCTTGAAATAAATTTTGAAAGTTTTGAAGGCCCTACAGGTCCTACCGGCCCAACTGGCGCTACCGGCGACACGGGCGCTACTGGTCCTACCGGCCCGACTGGCGCTACCGGCGACACGGGCGCTACTGGTCCTACCGGCCCGACTGGAGCTACCGGCGACACGGGTGCCACTGGTCCAACCGGTCCAACAGGAGCTACCGGTGATACAGGTGCTACTGGTCCTACCGGCCCGACTGGCGCTACCGGTGACACGGGTGCCACTGGTCCAACCGGTCCTACAGGCCCCACCGGTGAAGTCGTTTTGGCCTTTGGATCTTTAAGAGGAGCTAGTTCAGAGGTACCCGGGGCAACATTCACACCTGTACCATTTAGTGTGGTTGGACCTCTATCAGATACTATCACAGTTAGTCTATCGGGCAATGAATTAGTGGTAGGAGAAAGCGGAATTTATCAAATAACGATATCTATCAACGCTGAAGCCACTACTGAGCCGGATCCGGATCAACCATATCTAGATGCCATTATTACTGTCAATGGGGCACCGATTTTTGGCGATACTACTACTTTTTTTAAGATATCTAATAGAAGCAGTTCAACCTTTGTCGTTCAAGCCCCCTTAACAGCAGGAGATGAAGTAGGGGTAAGCATTAGTACGGATTTTCCTGTTTTAGGTTATATGAATCGCTCTTTAACTGTTGTTCAATTAAGTAATTAAATGGTTTTCAATGGGAATGAGGCAAAACTAAAAATAAGATTCTTAAATACATTGTAGTAAATCTGAAAATGTTATATTATTGCAATGTATCGGAGGAATCATATGCACAATAATAATAAAATTGAAGCTCCAGATAAAAATTCATTTTATAGGGAGCTTCTTTTATAATTACAATACCTTAAAGTAAAATGTAGCGATTTCTCAATTTAATCAGTTTATGATCGCGGCTTATTTGGCTGTTGCGTTTTGAATAGTAAAATGAATATTGTGAGAGTTCTCAGAAAGTCCTAAGGCTCGCTGCCTTGAAAATACAAGAATTTTTAAACTTCTTATGCTCAGACAATCTAAAATTCTAAGTATTTTCTGCGGAAGATCGCCAAGATTTGCCGGCATGCTAAAAATCCATTCAGATATTGAGAAGGTTCTTTATGCTCAAATCCAGTATTTTATATGAATGGGTTATTGCACCGACAGATATATAATCCACTCCGGTTGCCGCCACTTTTTTTATATTTTCAAGGGTTATATTTCCGGATGCTTCTGTAAGGGCTTTTTTATTTATTATTTTTACGGCTTTCTTCATGGTTTCTATATTCATATTATCAAGCATGATAATATCAGCCTTTGCTTCCAATGCTTCGTAAACTTGTTCTATGGTTTCTGTCTCTACTTCAATTTTTCTTACAAATGATGAATTGTCTCTTACGGAATCCACCGCATTTTTTATACCTCCTGCAGCGCTTATGTGATTGTCCTTTAACATAATGCCGTCAGACAGGCTGTATCTATGATTGTATCCGCCGCCAACCTTCACAGCGTATTTTTCCAGCAGCCTTAAATTAGGAGTGGTTTTCCGGGTATCTAAAAGCCGGGCTCCGGTACCCTCCAGCTCTTGTACATACCTTCTTGTAAGCGTTGCAATACCGCTCATTCTCTGGAGAAAATTAAGTGCCGTCCTTTCGCCGCTCAAGATGTTTCTGGTGTTACCTTTTATCCTGCCAATAAGCTGCCCTTTGACTACCTGGGTGCCATCATTTACATAAAACTCTGAGCAAACATTCCCCAGCAAAACAAACACGTGTCCAAATACTTCGAGTCCCGCGATAATTCCATCTTCTTTTGAAATGAGATCGACAGTGGATATGCTGTCCTTATTTATTGTGTTAACTGTCGTAATATCCTCTACAGGGATATCCTCCAAAAGAGCATTTTTTATTACATCATCAATTACTGACCAGTTCACTTTTCATCCCCCCGATAATCTTCTTTAACTGCTCTATTAAAATCGACCGGTTCCTGTTCTGTTCATTACGAAGTTTCTCAACAGTGTAAGAGCATTTTACATTCAATAAGCTTATAGAATCTATTGTACTGTTAATTACCTGTGAGGCTCTCCTTGAAAAGACCAGTGCTTCAAGCAGGGAATTGCTGGCCAGCCTGTTTGCGCCATGGACGCCGGTGCAGCTTACCTCGCCGCAGGCAAATAAATTTTCCATAGACGACTGAGCGTACAGGTTGACTTCAATGCCCCCCATGAAATAGTGCTGTGCAGGGGTGACCGGTATTACATCATGGGTTATATCGACGCCCCTATTTAAGCATTCATGGTATATTCCGGGAAATCTTCCTACAATATAGTCATCGGCTTTAAAGGATATATCAAGCCCTACATAAGGCATGTTTGTCCTGGCTTCTTCCTCAAATATCCTTTCAGACACAATATCTCTGGGTAAAAGTTCATCGACAAACCTTTCATTGTTTTTGTTTATAAGCCTGCCGCCCTCACCCCTTACGGCTTCGGATATAAGAAACTTTTTTTCTGAAGATTTTTCTTCATAGAAGGCAGTAGGATGAATTTGAATATAATTAAGGTCTTTGACTTTTATATTGTTTTTTAATGCTATGGCTATCCCGTCACCGGTCATGCTCCTGTAATTAGTTGAATTTCTGAATATGCCGCCTATTCCTCCCGAAGCAAAAACTGTAACTCTGGAATGTATATATAATACTTTTCCGTCCTTTAACGCCACTCCCCCGCAGCAGTAATTTCCGTACCGAAGTATATCCACAAGATGAGTATTTTCAAAAATGGTTATATTGGTCCTTTTTCTCACTTCCTTTAAGAGGGCTTCCATGACTTTACTGCCGGTCTGGTCCTTACAATGCACTATCCTGTTTATACTGTGGGCACCCTCTCTGGTGTATTGAAGGTTTCCGCCATCTCTGTCAAACTCCATACCGTATTTTATAAGGCGGCCAACATTTTCCCTTGATTCTTTTACAAGGACATTTACCGCAGCCGTATCATTTTCGTATTTTCCGGCCCTTAATGTGTCTTCTATAAATAGATTTATATCATTTTCATCCTTGGCGACGGAAATACCTCCCTGGGCAAGACTGCTGTTGCATTCTGAAAGACTTGATTTTGTAATAAGTAAAACATTCAAGTCATATCTCAAGTTCAATGCGGTATACATGCCTGCAGCTCCCGTGCCCACAATTAACACATCGACGTAAACATCCATTATATCACCTTCCCAGGATATGCATATTCATCAATGCCTTATATGCCCTGTCCCTGATTTCAGTCTCTATTGTTATTTCATGCCTCATATTTACCAGGCTGTCATATACGTCTTCCAAACGGGTCTTTTTCATATTGATGCATGTCATGGAGCCATAGGGTGTATAAAATTTTTTGCCGGGGTTTTTCTTCTGGAGCTCATGAAGTACCCCCTGCTCGGTCACAATTAAGTATTTTTCATTATCATTTACCGTTGCAAAATTGATAATCTCTCCGGTGCTTCCGATGAAATCCGCCAGATCAAGGACTTCTTCCTCGCATTCAGGGTGGGCTAATACTTTAATTCCGGGATGCAGTTCTTTTGCTGTGGTTATTTCCCGGGGCATTACTTTTTTATGGGTAATACAAAACCCATCCCATAATATTATTTTTTTATGGGGAAGCTTTTTTTGCATATAGTTTCCGAGGTTTTTGTCGGGAAGAAAAATTATTTCTTCTTCATCCATACCCATAATGATTTTTAGTGCATTTGACGACGTGCAGCATACATCGGATACGGCTTTAACCTCTGCTGTTGAATTAATATAGCATACGACTTTTGATTCAGGATGTTTGTCCCTCATGGCTTTGACGCTTTCCGCATCTGCCATTTCAGCCATAGGGCAGCCTGCATCTATGGCCGGCAAAAGCACCCTTTTATCGGGAGACAATATCTTGGCGCTCTCAGCCATAAACTTAACGCCGCAGAAAACAATAATATCCTGGCTGCAATCTTTAGCAACTTTGCTCAGATAATATGAGTCGCCGACAACATCGGCAATGTCCTGGACTTCCGGCCTCTGGTAATAATGAGCAAGTATTATGGCATTCTTTTGGGCTTTAAGTTTTTGTACATTTGATTTAATGCCTTCAGTCATTTTTTCAACTCTCCTCTTAAATTTTATAGGTGCATATACAGGTGTCTTGTCATCATGGAGTATTAAAAATACTATATCACTAAAAATATTCTTTAACAATATGAAAAAAAGTATTTAAGGTAAAGAAAAATGACTGTGATAATGAAGTATGCATTTTACCTAAATTTTTCATATGTTTACCTTCATATAATAAAGGATTAACACCGCTTTAGTAATATGTACTTGAAGAATTAAACTAAATAGTATATATGGAGGTATAACATGAAAATAGCAATTTTTACGGATACTTTCCTGCCTCAGATTAACGGTGTTACAAACACCCTGGATAAGCTTATAAAGTATTATGATAAAAGGGGCATAGGATATGTTGTTTTTGCACCGGATTATACTCAAAACACGGGAACGGAAGAAAACATACAGAGATTTTCAAGCTTTCCCTTCTTTTTATATCCGGAATGCAGCATAACTCTTCCCAATTATTCTAAAATAAAAGAAAGATTAGACCAATTCAAGCCCGACTTAATCCATATAGTCACACCCTTTTCCATGGGTCTTAAGGGATTAAAATACGGCAAAGAAGCCGATGTTCCAATCATTGCGTCATATCATACAAACTTCTCTTTATATCTTCCTTATTACAATGTCAAATTAATAGATAACCTGCTATGGAAATACACTGTTTGGTTTCACAACCAGTGCCTCATGAACTTCTGCCCGTCACAGGACACAATGGAGGATTTGATAAATCACGATATTAAAAACGTAAAAATATGGGGCAGAGGAATAGATTCCAATCTCTTTTCGTCGGAAAAGCGAAGCGCAAAATTAAGACAGGACCTTGGAATAAGTGATAGATTGGCAGTTCTTTATGTGGGCAGGGTATCCCCTGAAAAGGACTTGGACACCTTCGTTAAGGCTGCTCTTGAAATAAATAAAACAAAGAAGGACGAAGTATGCTTTGTAATAACGGGAGAAGGTCCTATGTTGGAAGAGCTTAAAACTTTAAATATAGATAATTTCATATTCACAGGCTATAAAAGAGGAGTGGAGTTAAGTGCCATATATGCATCCTGTGATATATTTGCTTTTCCATCCACCACAGAGACCTACGGGAATGTGATTTTAGAAGCTTTTGCTTCCGCACTCCCCGTTGTTGCGCCTTATATCTCAGGCTTAAAAGAAAATCTTTTAAACAATTACAACAGCTTATGCTGTCTGCCTAAAAATCATGAAGACATGGCAGAATCCATTATGAGGCTTGTAAAAGATGATGAATTAAGAAAACATCTATCGGAAAATGCAAGGGAATACGCCAGGGACAAAACCTGGGACAGCATATTTTCAAAGCTTGTAAGTGATTTTAATGAAGTCATTGATGATTGTTCAGCAGTCCAGGATTACGATAAAAATATTAAAATTTCTGCATAGGGGGCGGTATTTTGAAAGCTGCAATTATCGGAGGCTCAGGCTACGTAGGATTGGTGACAGGTGCAGGTCTTTCACAAATGGGTCACACCGTTGTATGTATGGATGTGGATAAAAGAAAGATAGAAAATCTTCAAAAAGGCATCCCTCCCATATATGAAGATGGTTTAAAAGAACTTATAGATAAAAACATGGAAGAGAAAAGTCTCATATTTACCTGTGATTTAAAAAAGGCAATGGATAAAGCCGATGTGGTTTTTATAACCGTAGGCACACCGGAAAATGAAGACGGCTCAGCAGATTTATCATATATATATAAGGCGGCGGAAAGCATAGCCAAACATATAAACGAATATATGGTAGTTGTTTTAAAGAGCACTGTGCCCGTCGGCACCTGCGATAAGGTATATGATATTATTCAAGCCAATACTGCTGATAAAAAAATATATTTTGATGTGGTATCCAATCCTGAATTTTTAAGGGAAGGCAGTGCGGTAAAGGACTTTTTCAACCCCGACAGGATAGTAATTGGCACCGAGAGCATAATGGCTTCCGGAGTTTTAAAAGAGCTTTACAGGAATTTTAAATGTCCCCTCCTTGTAACGGGAAGAAGAAGCTCCGAGCTTATAAAATATGCCTCCAACACCTTCCTTGCACTCAGGCTTTCATTTATAAACGAGATAGCCGAAGTCTGCGAAAATGCGGGAGGAGACATAGAAGAGGTGGCAAAGGGCATGGGACTTGATAAAAGGATAGGGCAATCCTATTTAAAGGCAGGCATAGGCTTTGGCGGTCCCTGTCTTGTAAAGGATTTGAAAGCCCTTATAAATACTGCCGAAAAATATGACTGCGGCAATGAGCTATTAAAAGCTGCCCTTAACAGAAACTATATGCAAAGCCGGAGCTTTATAAAGAAGCTAAAAAGCATGCTGGGCACTCTTGAGAATAAACAAATAATCATAGCCGGATTATCATTTAAGCCCGGCACCGATGACACGAGAAATTCACCTTCATTGAATATGATATCCTCTCTTTTAGAGGAAAATGCCCAGGTTTATGCCTATGATCCAAAGGTTAAATTTCTTCCCAAGCCTTACAGTAACAGTGTCACCTTTGTTGAAGATATAGAGGGCGGTGCAAAAGGAAAGGATGCAATAATTTTTATGACGGAATGGGAGGAATTCAATAATATAAATTTCAAGAAGGTAGGACACATAATGAGAACTCCTGTCATAGCAGACGGAAGGAATATCTTCAACCCCTATGAAATGATAAAGAATGGGTTTAAATATACAAGCATAGGAAGAAAACAGACTGCCGAAATTTATGCAGAAGAAAATGCTGTATAGCCTCAGCATTCTTAATACAGTCTTTATTAAAACTTAACAATTCTTAACATGTCCTATAGTAAAATTATAGTATTAAGCTTCATACTTCACATGCGAGGTAGGATATGAGAGAGAACATAGAAACTTTGATTGTTGATGATTTCATGGCTCAAATCACAGAAGGCAGATACAAGGCCCATGATAAGTTCCCTTCGGAAAATGAAATGGTTGATATTTATAAAGTGCCCAGGATTATTATAAGAAAAGCCTATGCGAGGCTGGAGGAAATGGGATATATGTATTCCATCCAGGGCAAGGGCAGGTATTTTAAAGAAAAGCAGGAGCAGATAGATCTCATATTATCCGGGAAAGAAAGCTTCAGCAAAAAAATGAAGGATAAAGGCTTTGAGCTTATTTCAAAGAATATGTTCTGCGAAAAAATAAGTTATGATCAAAGAATTTATGATGAATTGAAAGCTCATAAAAAAGACAAGGTATACAAAATAGGAAGGCTTAGAATTGTGGACAAAAGGCCCATAGCCCTTCACATTTCTTATGTTGCCAAATCCCTGTTCAGCGATATCCACATGGAAGGCAAAGATATAATATCCATGTTCGATTATTATAAACAAAAAGGATATGAGAAATTCGACTCCACGAAAAGTATATTAAGCGTATCCTTTCCTACAACAGAAGAAAAAAACATGCTGGAGTGTGCCAATCTGGTGCCTATTTTGGTCTTAGAAACCAATTGCATTGACAGTAGTACTCAAAAAATACTGGAATACACAAACATATTATACAGAAGCGATTCCTTCAAATATATTGTAAAATAGCTTAGCTGCCGAAAATTTTCGGCAGCTAAGCTATTTTATGCAATAATTACAACTTTCTCCTGTTTGGATACTCCATAGGCTGTGTTAAAGTTCTGCAAGCGCAATTATAGTTGACAAGGAAACTATATTTTGATAAATTAGTTTCAAAGGAAACTATTCTGAAAGGAAGGATAATTCGATGGAAAGTATCGGCAGATACAGTGCTGCTATTTATAGGCTCACCCAGAGTATATTTAACAATAAGCTTAAAGAGTTGGCCATTAGCAGCGGACAGTATGATTTTTTTCTTATTATAGCTAAAAATGAAGGTATAAATCAAAAGGAACTCAGTGACATACTCTATGTTGAAAAGTCAACGGTTGCAAAGGCTGTCAAGCATTTGGAGACTAAGGGTTATATTCAAAGAAAGCAAGTTGAGAAAGACAAACGATATTATTCGCTGCATTTAACAGAGAAAGGAAGAGGGGCTTTCGCAGAGGTTGAATCTGTTTTTTCTGAAATATTAGGTATTTTTTCCAAGAATATTCCTGAAAGTGTGATTGATGAGACAATAGAGGTACTGAAAAAAGTAATAGATAACTTATATGAAGAAAAAAGCAAATATGCCAGAGAATAACTTATTGAAGGAGGTATTTTGATGGAAAGAGATGCAGGGCTTCAAAAGAAAGAGCCTCTTTGGACTCGGGACTATATTTTGATTTCAATAGCAAGTTTGTTTATTACCCTGGGATTCCAGATGCTTTTACCGATATTGCCTGTTTTTTCAGCTAAGCTTGGAGGCTCAGATACCTGGGCGGGTCTGGTTGTGGGTATTTTTACCATATCCTCGGTTATAATGAGGCCCATTGCCGGCCGGTTACTGGACAGTTACGGGAGAAGAGGAGTATACATTATAGGTTTAATAGTATTTCTTTTATGCGTTATGGCATATAACTGGACTTCAACAATCTTGGTGCTGTTAGTTATAAGGTTTATACATGGCTTTGGATGGGGGGCTGCCAGCACATCCTCCAGCACAATAGCTTCTGATGTAATCCCAAAATCCCGATTGGGAGAGGGCATGGGCTATTATGGTTTAACGAGCACCCTTGCAATGGCCGTAGCCCCTGCATTGGGACTAGGACTCCAGAGTCAATACGGATTTAACATAGTTTTTTATATTTCTGCTGCTGTCGTGTTAATTTCCATTTTTATTGCTTTACCCATAAAATATCATAAACCGGATGTGCAGCAAAAATCCGGTAAAGCAGGAATATTTGAAAAATCAGCCATTCTTCCTGCCATTGTGGTCTTCTTTATCACAATGACCTATGGTGCCATTGTCTCTTTTATCGCACTCTATTCAGCTCAAAGGCAGGTTGAAAATATAGGGTTGTTTTTTACGGTGTATGCTGCTGCATTATTGATTTCACGGCCTTACTTCGGCCGGCTCACAGATAAAAAGGGCACCTCTTTTGCGGTGCTTCCGGGCATAGTTTTTGTGATAATTTCAATGGCCTTAATTTATTTTGCCGATTCTCTTATTGTTTTTCTTATAGCCGGATTTGTTTATGGAATTGGATTTGGTGCCATACAGCCGGCACTGCAGGCCATGTCCGTACGTGACATTAATCCCTCTAGGAGGGGAGCTGCAAATGCTACTTTCTTTTTAGGTTTTGATCTTGGGATTGGAGCCGGTTCAATCACCTGGGGTATAATAGCTGAGAATGCAGGTTATCAGATAATTTATCTTCTATGCATTATTCCGGCAGTTGTTGCAGCCTTTATATATATTAAATCAATAAAGCAGCCGAAACAGAATTAAAAGCAGTATACCTTATAGGATTAACTGCGTATCCTATACTCATCCTTCAGAGTGCTTATAGCAAGATTGGCAGTTGCCCAGGCAGCTATTAGCACCAAAAGACCAATCTCAAGTCGGTGCCGGTTTGGTTGGTCAGAGGTAGAAAGACTTTGTATATCAACGGTCTGAGGGCATAGGATTAAAATAAAGTAAAGGTATTATCTCTTGATAGTTTTGAGAGATAATACCCTTTTTTATTTGAACTTTTGCATTTCGGAACACTTTTTTAGGTTGAATTATGGAACCCTTTTTGATAGAATACTGGTAATTATTTATAGGGTCGACTTGACAGATAAACCTTGCTAATAAAAGTCAAGAGTTTTTTAAAAATATAAAAATTTTTTGTTAATAAAAATGGATAACCTTAAAAAACCTCATCTAGTGATGAAGAAAAAAATCTGTTATGATATAAGCGGAT
>NZ_LKET01000008.1 GCF_001317355.1 Oxobacter pfennigii | reverse complement strand
AAAGATTGGTGTTTCCCTTTAGGTTTCCGGAATAAAAACTCATATGGAACATCTCCTTAAAAAAATGATTTATGCTATAGGCATAAATGACAATATATTTTTATGAGTGCATACGGTTTTATATAACTTAAAATTAAAAAAATTATATTTATTGAGATTTTTATTTATATAAAATCCGAGTAACCCTATCAATATTTTTTCCGCGTCATATTATATATTGTAATCTAAAATTAACGGAGGTAATACATGTACCCTTGCCCTGGTTCGGGTTCTTATATTCAGTGTCCTGTTTTCTACCGGCAGTCGATGTCAATATATAGCCCTTATTTGCAGATGAGGTCAGACCGGTATGCAGGACATTTCTTTCCCGGGATTAAGCAGAGAATATATGAGCCGGGTGTCACGCCGGATATTATGAATGAACAAAAGTTAAAAGAGATTGAGGATGAAACTGAAGTATTAACTACCCTTAAAAACCTGGGATTATCAGATGAAGAAGCAAAATTGCTTATCTTAAGAATAATAGAAATTGTGAATAAGTAGGAAGTTATAATTAAAAAATACAATGCACAAACAATTAATACTTATTTGTGCATTGTATTTTTATAAATCCGTGATTTTTTTTATGTTTTTAATAATTATGGATATGGTACCATCGGGATTGTTTATGAATTCGATTTTTGCTCTGTCTGTGTATTGGTCTACAGGAAGATTTATTTCTATACCTGTGTCCGTCTTAATTTTGTGGCGTTTAAAAATCTTCTCTCCATATTCCGGGTCTACTGCAATATTTGCGGATGTCAACCCGGCTTTTTCCGCATGCTCCATATATGCCTTCTTTAAATCAGGGGCTCTTTTAAAGGCAGATTCAGCAATTCTTTCTACGTTTATCTCTTCATTTTCATCTATATATTCGTTAATTGCCCGCCTTATATCAGCAGACTTTTCTATATCATCGGGGCAGAATTTTTTATTGAAATTGTCCGTAACCTTCTTAAATAATTTGGCTTTTTGTTTTTCTGAAATTTCTCCCCGGCATCCAAGGTAGATATCAGAAAAATAAAATTCCTTTTCTCCGTTTATCTCATACTTTTTCTCTATTATTTTCACACTGAAATCCTCGAGATTAATAAGGGCACATTCGTCTACCTTTTGATTTTCTCCTGCTAAGGATGTCTTTTGCTTTACAATTGAATTTACCTTGGTTTGGGTATCTCCTTTAACATAATGAATATAAGAAGGCCTGTAATTAAATTTTAAAATACCCAAGTAATCTGTTCCGTCCATGTCAAGAAGACAGCATACTAAGTCGGCAGGCGGTATATCCACATTGCTTTCCATTATGTTAAATAATGTTGATGCTGCATCCTGGGTTATAGGGACAAAATCCGCCCTGTTTGCTGCAAGGCTTTGTGACAAAATCTTAAATTTGCATTCATCACTTTTAAAATAAGCGGTTTTAAGACTGTCATCGTTCAGCACTTTTGATATGTGCTTAACTAAAAATTTATCTATATCATCGTCCATAGGATGCTCCAAATCCGACAGCACCGGCACACCGGTGGAACTGTCCAATATGTGAACTATGATTTTCTTTATATATACATTTACTTCTGTTGTCAATTCAATCCCTCTCATCATGTAAAATATGTTACAGAAATCATTATATCATAAAATTTCCATAGCAAATTTTATGATATAATGATTTTTAGAAGGGCTCATCCGGCATAATGTATTAAGGAGGTGGTAACTATGGAAATTTCCAAAGTATCATCGGATAAACAAGTGAAGCAAAGATCGGTAGTGACCAATAAAAAATTAGACAAGAACTTTTCGGAGGAATTCAGCTCTGCAAATAAAAGAGAAAGTGAAAACCGCTTGGGAAGGCTCTTTGAAGAGATAAAAAAGAAGGGCAAAAGGATTATCGAAACCCACAGCGTAACTGCCGTTCAGGAATATAAAGCACATATAAAGGAATATCTTACTTTGGTACTTAAGGATGCTTACCGCATAAAAAAGCTTCGAAGCATGTATAACGGAAATCCCGCAACTGTTGTTGATGTCATAAACAAGGAGCTTGACGAGCTGGCAAATACCATCCTCGTACATGAAAAAGGCACTATTGAAGTGGTAAACAAAATAACCAGCATCGAAGGCCTTTTAATAGATATTTATCAGTAAATATATAAGCCTGCCCTATTTTTCAGGGCAGGCATTTTAATTCTTATCTTAGATAATTGACTAGTTTACCTATGGATTCAATTTCAATTTCCACCTTGTCTCCTTTGTTCATGGCGGCAATACCCGATGGCGTTCCCGTCATTATAACATCTCCCGGTTTTAGAGTCATAACTCTTGATATATAGCTTACAAGCTCGAAGCATCCGAATATAAGGTGCTTTGTATTGGAATTTTGCTTTACCTCACCGTTTAAGTAAGTTTTGATGTTGAGGTTATAAGGGTTCACATCTGTCGCAATCCATGGTCCTAAAGGCATGAATGTATCAAAGGATTTTGCCAGAGTCCACTGTCCGTCGGAGGGCTGCAGGTCTCTTGCAGTAACATCATTTCCGCAGGTATAGCCTAAAATTACATCCTTTGCTTGTTCTGCACTTACATTTTTAGCTTCCTTTTTAATTACTATAACCAGCTCGCATTCATAATCCACCCTCTTTGACATTTCAGGGTATTCTATATAATCCTTTGGACCTATCAATGTTGTTGAAGGTTTCATAAATAGAGTGGGTGAAGAAGGCAGCGGAATGTTTACCTCTTCTGCATGGTCCTTGTAATTTAATCCTACGCATATGGCCTTGTTTGGCGTACATGGTGCCAACAGCCTAACCTCATCAAGTGATATTATTTCCCTGGTAAGGCTGAAACTGCCGAAAATATCTCCTTCTATAAGAGTAATTTTATCATTTTCAATACTTCCGTATGACACTTTGCCATCCTTCTCAAAACGAACAAGCTTCATATTATACACCCCATTGTTTCATTATTTGCTTTCATAAACTATATTGCCGTTTATCAGTACATAGCATGCCTTTGTCTTAATTTCTAATGGATTACCGTCAAATATGGCAATGTCTGCATCCTTGCCTTTTTCTAAACTGCCTATCCTGTCATCCACTCCGAGTATTTGTGCAGCATTTATGGTTATAGCCTTTAATGCTTCTTCTTCTTTCATCCCATCCTTTACCGCATAGGCAGCGCACATAGGAAGGTGCTTTAGCGGTATTACCGGATGATCTGTCATAATAGCAATTTTCATTCCCGCATTTGAAAGTACTCCCGGAGTTTTAAAGGAAAGCTCCTTTAATTCTATCTTGCTTCTTTCTCCAAAGCTTGGGCCTACAATTAAAGAAACATTTTCATTTTTCAGTTCATCCACTATCAGATGGCCTTCGGTGACATGATCCAGGGTTATTTTAAGGTTGAATTCCTTTGCAATCCTCAAAGCGGTGAACATATCATCCGCCCTATGGGCATGGGCCTTTAGCGGTATTTCCCTGTTAAGCACGGGTAGCAGCGCTTCAAGCTTTATATCTACAGCCGGCATTTTTTCCGCATCACCTTTGGCATTTTCCTTCTTTGTTTTATATTCAACGGCTTTTAAAAGAGTTTCTCTTAAAAGGGCGGCCGTACCCATTCTGGTTTCCGGCATCTGGTTTTTGGAGTGATAAACTCTTTTTGGGTTTTCACCAAAGGCTATTTTCATGGCTGCAGGAGCCTTTATTACCATGTCATCCACTCTTTTGCCATAGGTTTTAACTACTGCGAACTGTCCTCCTATTACATTTGCACTCCCCGGACCTGTCATAGCAGCAGTAACTCCTGCTTCATAAGCTTCCTGAAAGCATCTGTCCATCGGATTTATTCCGTCAATTGCCCTCATATGTGGCGTTATAGGGTTTGTCATTTCATTGCCGTCAGCGCCCTCGAAGCCCATGGCGTCCTCCCACAGGCCGATGTGACAATGGGCATCTATAATTCCCGGCATTACAAACATGCCTTTAGCGTCAATTACTTTAGCGCCTTTTGGTGCCGAAATATTTTCTCCGACCTCCACTATTTTTGTACCCTCTATCAGCACACAGCCCTTTTCGTATTTCTTTCCCGACATTGTATTTATAATTCCATTTTTTATAAGTATCATAAAAGCCCCCCTTTTTGTTATTCTTACTGTATCACTCACTGATTTCAAAGAATTTTTCTTTACTATATCATTTTATCACTATTCAGAAGCCTGTACAAACTGTTGAATATCATTGATATTTCATAAAATATATAAAAGTGGTATATTGAATAATATCAATTATATGATACATAGGAGGTTAACCATGAGTAAACCTAAGGTGTTTTTATCGGCGCCTGTCCCTCACGATGTTGAAGAATATGTAGGATAATACTGTGATTAACTTAAGGATAGCATATAAATGATAAAGCCGCTGCAAAACTACTTTGAATTTTGCAGCAGCTCTATTAATTTATATCTCTTTCATGGTCAGGGATATCCTCTTTCTGTCCACGTCAACATCGATTATTTTTACTTTTACTATGTCTCCTACCTTTACAACATCCAAAGGATGCTTTACGAATTTATCAGCTAATTGGGATATATGAACCAGTCCGTCCTGATGGACTCCTATGTCCACAAAGGCTCCGAAGTCGGCAACGTTTCTTACGGTGCCGTTCATAATCATTCCCGGTTTTAAGTCGGTGATTTCAATAACTCCTGACATAAGGATGGGCTTTGGCAGGTCCTCCCTTGGATCCCTTCCAGGCTTTTTAAGCTCGCTTATTATATCTTTAAGGGTAGGAACGCCCATATCAAGCTCCTGAGCCAGATTGTTCAAACCGATTAAAGAAACCGCAGAATCAATTGACGCCATTTTTTTATTTTTTACATCATCCAAGGTATAGCCTAAACGCTTCAAAAGCTTTTCGGTAACTTCGTAGGATTCGGGATGCACCGCTGTATTGTCCATTACATTTTTGCTTTCAGGTACCCTCAAAAATCCGGCGCACTGGGTGTAAACCTTGTCTCCCAGTCTTTTTACCTTTAAGATCTCTTTCCTGCTTTTGAACTTTCCGTTTTCTTCTCTGTACTCAACTATATTTTTAGCCACGGCTGAGTTTATTCCCGATACATACTGCAAAAGAGAAGGGGATGCGGTGTTCAAATCAACGCCCACGCTGTTTACCGCATCTTCCACCACTCCGCCTAAGGATTCATCCAATTTTTTAGGTGTGACATCGTGCTGATACTGACCTACTCCTATGGATTTAGGATCTATTTTAACCAGCTCTGCCAATGGATCCTGAAGCCTTCTTGCAATTGAGATGGCTCCTCTTAACGAAACATTTATATCCGGGTATTCCTTTGCCGCCAGTTCCGATGCAGAGTACACCGAAGCCCCCGCCTCGCTTACAATTACATAATATATTTTCTTATCTATTTCTGGTAAAAGCCCTGCTATTACTTCCTCTGACTCTCTGGAGGCAGTGCCGTTTCCCAAGGATATTATATCTACATCATGTTTTAAGATTAATTCCTTCAGTTTTTTCCTTGAGCCCTCAATATCATTTTGCGGTGCAGTAACATATAAAGTTGTGGTGTCTAATAGCTTTCCCGTATCATCCACCACTGCTATTTTGCATCCCGTCCTGAAGCCTGGATCAAATCCCAGAACCACCTTGCCTTTTACGGGAGACTGCATCAAAAGGCTGTGAAGGTTTGAAGCAAACACCTTTATGGCCTGCTCTTCTCCTTTATCTGTCAAATCCGACCTTATCTCTCTTTCAATTGAAGGTGCTATTAATCTCTTATATCCATCATCAACTGCCATTTTCACATAATTTGTGGTTATGGATTCCTTCTTATTCAATACGGCAGCATACATCCTCAACATTATCTGCTCAACAGGCGCTTCTATTTTAACGGTCAGGAATTCCTCCTTTTCTCCCCTGTTAATTGCAAGGATTCTGTGAGGAGCAATTTTTTTAACGGGCTCATTGAAATCATAGTACATTTCATAAGGGGATTTTTCATCCGGCTTTAATGTCTTTGATATTATCATTCCTTCGTTATATGTAATATCCCTTATGAGTTTTCTGTACTCCGCATTGTCAGAAATAATTTCTGCAATTATGTCCTTGGCCCCCTGTAATGCTTCTTCTGAATTGCCAACACCTTTTTCTTCATTTACAAAGGGATTTGCAATATCACCTATACTCCCCTCATATATATCCTGGGCAAGCAATATATCCGCCAATGGCTCCAAACCCTTTTCCTTTGCAATAATGGCCTTTGTCCTTTTCTTTGGTTTATAGGGCCTGTATAAGTCCTCCACCTCGTTTAACACATCGGCTACTTCAATTTTTGCTTTTAACTCTTCAGTAAGCTTTCCCTGTTCATCTATTAAACGGATTACTTCCTCTTTCCTGTTCTCAAGATTTCTTAAATATTTAAGCCTCTCATCCAGCTTTCTTAATATAGTATCGTCCAGCTCTCCTGTCCTTTCTTTCCTGTATCTTGCAATAAAGGGTATGGTGTTCCCTTCATCTATAAGAGCGACGGTATTCTCAACCTGCCAGTCTTTAATTCCAAGCTCCAGCGCCAGCTGTTTTGTCAAATTCGCCATTTATTTACCTCCTGCCTAAAAATCAATCTATTATAGTATAACCTTAGCACCTTTCATATACAATATCCGCATAATTAAGATGTGCAAAAGCAAAACTAATATTGAATTTGCATTAGTTCATCGTAAAGTTCATATAATTTTTTAGATATCTCAATTTTAGCGAGGGATTATGAATATATTAAAAAAAATTAAAATTAAATACGCCATTGCCGTTATATCAGCGGCTGCAGTTTTTTTGATTTTTTACTGGTCTGAATCCTATGGATATGATAAAGTTATAAATTTACTAACTGGTAATGAAGACATCGTTGCAGTGCTTGATAATTACTTTACGCAAAGATGTGCGGCCTTAGTCAAGGGCGACCCCTCATTGGTAGAGGGTCAGTTTGATAAGACCTCCACCTATGGCCGATGGTCCTATGAGCATGAGGTAACACGAATCAAGCTGGTTAAGCAGTGGGCAGAAGCCCGAGGCATAGAATTTAAAGACTGCCAGTATAAATTTAAAATATTCAGTATAAAAAAAGGGGAGGATTCCGTCAGGATATATATGAGTGTCAGGACAAAGCTATCCTACATATATAAAGATCTCCCTGAGACAATAAATGAATTCTCCTTAGGTACACGGCATACCTTAAAACTGGTTAACAGGGATGATAACTGGTATGTAACCGTTGACTGGTACAGCGACCCTCTTGAGGATACTCAGGTGGCAGGAACGGATGCACCTCTTCCCGATGTGGCAATTGAAACTTCCACAGCCTATGCAAAGGTAAAGTATAACAGGGAAAAAGCCGTTGAATATGCGGATAAATACAGCGGCGCCAACTGGGACTTAGACGACGGATACAAATATAACACCAAATATAGAAATTATGCAGACTTAGGCGGCGACTGCGCCAATTTTGCATCACAAGCTCTTTCGGATAAGAACGCCGGAGGCCTTAGGATGGGCGGAAACTGGAAGTATTATAAAGGAAGCGGCAGCAGGGCATGGGTAAATGCAGGTTCCTTTACTCAAAGCCTTCTTTATTCCGGCAGAGCGCGATTGGTGGCAAAGGGTAAATACGACAAGGTGGTTAACTCAATAAAAAATATATCCCCGGGGGATATAATCTCTTATGAGAAAAAAGGGGATATAGTTCATGTATCTATAGTAACGGCAATTGACTCAAAGGGAATTCCCTTGGTAAACTCCCATACCAATGACAGATACCACGTCCCCTGGGATTTAGGCTGGGGAGATAAAGGCGTCAATTTCTGGCTGCTTAGAATAAACGACTAGACCATTCTTACCCTGGCGCCCAGTTTTTGAAGGTCTTCCATTAAATCATAGGCAACATTTCTTGGCAAGGGCTCGGTGTAAGCAGGCTTCTCCTTATTCATAAGGGCCCAGTAGAGCTGAGAATTGGGGATTGCTTCATCGATGCCAAGATATGGCTTAATAAGCTTCATGACTTCAAAAACCTTTATTCCTAAATCTTCGATATGAAGCCTGCACTTTTCATTGGTGTCAGGCCTTTTTATATCATCATCTTTTTCTTTTACTTCCATAGAAATAATACAATGCCCGTTAGTGCAAAAAACTCCGGCATGCTTGAATTCCATGAAATTAAGGTTATCGAGACCTAAATCTATGTCGGGAATGCCTACAGTTCCTATTTTATGCTTGCACACAGGGCATACGGCATTTTTTCCGCTTAAATCTCTGTCTACTATTTCAACCAATTCATCCAACGTTTTTACGTAGCGGACCATAATATTCTCCTTAACCATCTATAGTTATTTCATGGAATCATTATAACTTAATCTTTGTACAGAACCAATAATTATTTCTCAATTTTAAAATACGGTTATTTATAAGAAACAGTTTTATTTCTTCCCAATTTTTTTGCATCATACAGGGCTCTGTCAGCTTTTATAATCAAATCCGACAAGCTCTGATTGGATTCAAGATCCAGGCTGCATATTCCAAAGCTTGCGGTGACGTTTATTTTGTTTTCGTCAACCTCCAAATCCTCCTTGCTTATTGCCACTCTGAGCCTTTCAACGGTGCGCAGGGCATCCTTAAAATTAGTCTCTGGCAATAAAAGTGCAAATTCCTCGCCACCGTACCTGGCAATTATATCGCTGGTACGCACGCTTTTTTTACAAATATCCGCTATGTTTTTCAATGCCAAATCACCTACATGATGACCATAGGTATCATTTATCTGCTTGAAATGGTCTATATCAAAAATAGCTATGGTAAGCGGGCGATTATATCTTTTTGCCCTCTCAATCTCAATTTCGCATTTTTGATAAAATTGTCTTCTGTTATACAGCTTAGTTAATTCGTCGGTGGAAGCAAGCATATCTAATTTTTGCATCATATCAACCTGCTCGGTGACATCTCTTATAGTAATTATCTTGCCCAGGTTGTTTAAGCTTCTGTTTTTAATAAAGGATAATGAAACATTATAGTGTTTTATTCCTTTTTCATTTACTATACTGGCTTGAATATTGTCTGTCTCCGCTTTTCTTTCCAAAATATCGATTATTTCAGGATATCTTTTAAAAAGGTAGCTGTATTTTTCCCCAATACTGGAATTATAATTTAGCTCAATTATAATGTTTTTAGCCGAATTATTATAATTTATGACATTGTTTTCATCATCAAGTACAATTACTCCATCCTTCATTGATTTGAATACCTTTTCATAAGCAATGGGAGTAAGCCTTAGAAGGTTGAATTTTAATATAATCATACAATAGAATAGACCAGAAATCATAAAACCCAAGGGGCTTAAGTCAATATGATGAGCAAAACCCCCAAAAACATATATCATATTTAAAATCAAAGGAGCTAATGCTGCAAAAAGCATAAATAATACCTGCTTTTTTATTAAGGGCGCAGATCTTTTGAACATAATAATATATAAAGCCACACCTACAGCTATGGCTAAATAAGAATATATGATACATATCCAGCCCCATACACCTCTTTCAACCATGACAACTGGGAAAGGTAAATGCTCACTTATAAATATATCTGTATAGAACAGATGATGCCAACCATTTACATAATAGAAAATAAGAGAGATTACAGGAATGGTAAATAAAAGTACATATATGCCCTTGTTCATGTATTTTGTATAACCCAAATACTGCATAGTCATAATGAGCCAGAATATGGGCAGGAATATTGAGCCAAGATGCTCAATTTTAAGCCAGAATTGAATTTGTTCAATGTCTGTACTCACAATCTCAAAGGCATAGCCAAGGGAATATAAGGACGCAGCAAGCATGACGGCAGTGGAATTTAATGCCATCGTCCCTTTGCGTCTTCTCCACGAATAAATCCATATTCCCATCATTATAATTGTACTTATAATTAATATAGAGCTAAAAAGATAGTTTAATTTCATCGTCATTCCTCTCTCACTATTGGGGCAAAACTATCCGCTAAAAATATTTTACCACAAGCGTACTCTTTAATTATATAAAACATAAAATTTTATCCCGGCTATAAATTTCTTTAGATTTGAATTTATGAAGATTACTTCCCAAGAAATTTAAAAAGGAAGCTGTCAGGCTTCCTTATGTATTATCTTTATGGATTTGTGCGCTCTGTATGTCTCATATTGCTCCAGTATATTTTTATAAATTATACTGGTCTCTTCAATAAAGACGCACTTATCGGGATCGTCACGTATTACCACAACCCCTCCCGGTTTACGAAATACACAATATCTAACATCGTCTTCCGTAAACTTAACACATGGACATACCTTACATTCCAAAGTAAATTTCATCTTCCTAATCTCCCCTTCATTGATGATAATATTTACTTATTATTCTTAAGGTGTAAATATTCCAGTAATTTGCTGTTCAGGGATATTTATTAGAAATGAAATTTATTCACTTGTATGTTTTATCTTAATTTTGCGAATTTGTTTTTACTGCTCTTTTAAAGGCCCTATTTTATTTTTACGGTAAGCATTGGTAAAGTTTCTGCAGAATCTGTCTCTTCCTAGTAAAGCTTCAGTTGCTAAAAGGGATGCCATCATATCTCTGTTGCAAGGATCCATTATGGCCGAA
>NZ_LKET01000007.1 GCF_001317355.1 Oxobacter pfennigii | reverse complement strand
AATGGTTCCACGAGGCACTGGTATACTTATGACAGTGCCGGGAATTTGGGATATCATGACGATATAGTAAACGGAGTAAAATATAGGTATGTTTACGATCTTGCAAACAGGCTTTCAGAAGTAAGAGACAATAAAGGAAACAGAACAATATTCGGATATGACCCGAATAATAACGGGAATAGACTTTATGAAAGATTGAATAAAGCAAGCTATATAACAAGCCATGGTTACAGCAAGGATAATCGCCCTGCATACAGCATATACAGCCGCTATTTATTAAATGACGGCAAAGTCGAATACTTCCCGTTAAATATTGATGGTGAAGGCACAAAGGGATCCAGCCCTACAAGTCTTAACGGCATATTTGATAAGGATAAAGACTCCAAGCAGAGCTTGCTTGCATATGAAAGCTCAACTAACCTTGTAGCAGCCAACTCCTCCTTTGAAAAGGACCTGGTCAACAATGATATTCCGGACTGGGCTAATGGCGACTGGGATACAGGAGGTACAGGAAGATGGAGACTTGCAAACGACGGTGTTGACGGAGGCAGATGCATTGAGTGCTATGACAGCGATAATCTCACTAACGGAAGCATTACAAATGCTGCAGCATATCAAAAGGTTATATTGTCATCCGTTCTGCCTGCGGCAAAGGAATATATAATAAGCGCCTATGCAAAGAGAATAGGAAGCACCCATCCCAAGCTGTCAATCATATGTCTTGATTCAAATGAGGTTCAAATACCCAACGCTTATTGGACGTATGATAAAAATATTGAAGAAAACCAGTGGGAAAGGATAAGCGAGAAATTTACTGCCCCGGCCGGAACAAAGATAATATATGCAATTATTAGAGCGGCTGTTAAAGACAGGGATATAGTCCGCTTTGATGCGGTGCAGTTGGAAGACAGTCCTGTTATAACACCATATACTGCTTCGACATCTGTTGCTGCAAAGATATTATATAACCTTGGTATAAACAGATTATCCGGTACCTTGGGTATATGGTTTTATACAACCAGGCAGAATACCGTAAGGATGATAATAAGCAGCGAGGGAACAGCAGGACAGATATTCAACATGTACATTAATGAAAGTAACAGGCTTGTTCTCAATGCCAGGAACAATGCCGGAGGTACAATTTTTCTCGCAACTTCTCCGGGAACTATATCATTAAACACCTGGCACTTTGCCGCACTTAAGTGGAACTACAGCGGTTCTATGTTTAACACAAAACTGTATATAGACGGAACTTTTATTTCAGGAAACCAGGTTTCCGACTTTAAGGACTTTTCGGGAGGCACGACATCAATAGGCAGCACCATATTCGGGAATTCTCAGTTAAACGGCGGAATGCAGCATTTTATGTATTCGGACAGCGAGCTGGCCGATTCTGAGATAAATAATATATTTTCAAGAGGCAGGGGATATGATGTAAGTTATAAATATGATTCCCTGGGGAGGCTTATTAAAAGAACTCTTTCAATGGGAGGAAGCCAGTATGTAACAGGCTATGAATATACGCCCGGAACTGGAGGTTCTACAACAACCAGGCTTAAAAGCATCAATATGAACGGAGGCGTCGTAAGCTACACCTATGATGCCAACGGGAATATTGCTAAAGCAACCATTGCTGACGGCAGGTATATTGAATATTTTTATGACGAGTTAAACCAGCTTAAGAGAGAAAACAACCAGATAGAGAATATTACCACAGAATATACCTATAATATAGGGGGAAATATATTAACCAGAACAGAGTATCCTTTTACAACAGGGGATGTAGGAACGCCTTTAAGAGGATACAGTTATGCTTATGAAGAGCCGGACTGGAAGGATTTATTGACAAAATTTAATGGCAAGACCATAACCTATGACAATATAGGAAATCCTTTGATATATGATGGATGGAACTTCACCTGGGAAGAAGGAAGACAGCTTAAGTCAATGGTAAAATCCGGAACCAATATATCCTTTAAATACAACGACAGGGGCATAAGGACAGAGAAAACA
>NZ_LKET01000006.1 GCF_001317355.1 Oxobacter pfennigii | reverse complement strand
GACCATAAAGTCGCCGATGGGAAGCAATGCGGTTGTGGTTGTAGAAAACTTCAATGGTTTTATCTGTTATCCTCACATCAACCTTACGTTTGATGTACTCATAAGGAACGGAGTATAGCATTCCGTCAACGGATATGTGATAATTGAACTGAACGGTGGCTTGTTTCCAATCTGCCAGTTCGTATGGGGTAGCAGGTAAAGGTGTCAGCAATGGCAGTTCTTCGCCGCGGAAGAGTTCCAACCGGCTACCCTCTTTCTTTTGAAAAAGTTTAGCATTGAATTCTTCCAGCTTTACTCGAATTGCAGCATTTAATTCTGCAAGGGAAAAGAACTGTTCATTTTTTAAGGAGTTCCTTATGGATGTAGACAAAGTCTGGCTTTCTTTTAGTGCTGATGTCTTTGTCTGCTTTGGGAAACATCATCCCTTCTAAAACAGCATCTGTGATGGTTTCGTCAAGTGGCCATGTAATGGTTAATTCATTAGCACGACGTAAGACTCTCACAACTGTTTTTTGTGCAACACCGCAGCTTTGCATGATGTTGCGTTGTGTAAATCCAAGACTATGTAGCCTAAGGATTTCTCGGTATTTGGTCATAGACGTGACCTACCTAAATGTATTTACATCTTTCGATGCATAAATACATTATAAGGCTGTCCTATATGATTTCCGATAACCGGAAAGCTGATTTTCTATGTGTCGGAATGTTGATTTCCAACTACCGGACAGGTGATGTCATCTGCTCCGGAATACTCAATATAATGAATGTGTCAAGTAAAATGTGTAAACTCAATTAAAAAAATATAAGTGATAGATTTATATTAAACAAGGAGGGTGGCAGAGAGTGCTGCTTACCCCCTTGTTTTTAACTGATATACAATAATTTTACAGCATGATATTTGCTTATCTAAGCCTGTCCTAATGTAATTTTAAAAAATGCCTTCATTTATTCTATCCTTAAAGTATATTGATAATTGAGCAAGAACCATAGCCCAGTTTCTTATGGATTGGGTCCATTTCTTGGTTATGTCAACTGTGGCAAGATACAACATCTTTAAAAGAGATTCGTCTGTAGGAAATACCGCTCTAGATTTTGTAACCTTGTGCGGCTGTCTGTTGTAACTTTCTATTGTGTTTGTAGTATATATTAAAGTCCTTACTTCCTGAGGATATTGGAAAAAGGTAGAGAGTTCATCCCAGTTGTTCCTCCATGACTTTAGAGCTATTGAATACTTATCTCCCCATTTGGTGTCAAGCCTGTCGAGTTCCATAAGTGCCTCATTCTCAGTTGCAGCAGTATATATACTTTTTAAGTCTCTTGTAAACTCTTTTAGATGCTTATATGATACGTACTTTGTTGAATTCCTTATCTGATGCACTATACAGCGTTGTATTACGGTTTTAGGAAATGCTGCTTTAATTGCCTCACCAAACCCGGTTAATCCATCTACTATCATTGAAGCAGAAGTATGTCCAGATCATATACATATGTTATTAGAAATCCCCCCAAAGATAAGCGTATCGAGTTTTATGGGATTTCTAAAAGGGAAAAGCAGTTTGATGATTTATGAGAAATGGAGTAGTCTGAAATATAAGTATCGAAACAGAGAATTTTGGTGCAGGGGTTATTACGTTGACACCGCTGGAAGGATGCTAAGAAAATAAAAGAATATATACAAAAGCAATTAAAAGAGGATCAATTAGGGGAGCAACTTACAATGGAAGCTCAGGACCCGTTTACGGGTAGCAAGTAACAAGCTCATCGCATGTGGCAGATCGTGCTAACGCCATTTAGGCGTGGCTAATAATAAAGGTCTATGCCCGCCAATGAAAAACCCCCGGCTATGCCGGGGGATATTTATTTATTTGAGTCAAGATCAGACCATTTCACTCTTTTCCTCAAGTTTTGAATACATTTTCTCTTGCTGTTTTGTAGTAAATTGAAAATAAATTTCAGTGTTCGAAACAGATTTATGCCCAAGCCACCACTGGAGTTCTTTAATATCCATATCGGATTCAGCCAGGTGAACGGCGGTAGTATGCTTTAGTGAATGAAAGTGATGTTTGCTTCTATCATCGATATTAGCCAGAGAGCAGTATTTTTTCATCAGATAATCAAGGGTTTGCCTGGAAATGGGTTTGTCTTTCTGGCTTTTAAAAATAAATTCAAAATTAGATGTTATATTATTTTCAGTTATATAAACATCCAATACAGACTTTGTTTTGGCGTCAAGCTTTATTGTATTATTGCAGCTGCCTTTGAGTCTTTTACAATAAAGTTCTCCTTTTAAAAAATTGTAATCCTGCAGCCTTATCAGAGCTATTTCCGATGCTCTTAGACCACATCTATACGCAACTCTAAAAATTGCTAAATCTCTGGCAGAGTGTATACTTCCATAACTTTTAATAGCATTAAAAAGGTTTTTAGCTTCCTGTTGTGTTAGATATTTCATTTTATTATCAGTTTTTTTTGCCATTTAATTCCTCCGTCATAAGAATTGAACAATATAAATATTTTGTCCAATAAATTATAACATAATATAACAAAAAAACCAACTTTTCTTAACAAAATATATTAATTAATGCTAATTATGACAAATTTTTGGTTATTATGTAAGAATATTTGGCGAGTATTTATGA
The DNA here is from genome assembly GCF_001317355.1 of Oxobacter pfennigii. Taxonomy (NCBI): domain Bacteria; kingdom Bacillati; phylum Bacillota; class Clostridia; order Eubacteriales; family Clostridiaceae; genus Oxobacter; species Oxobacter pfennigii. The sequence continues at coordinate 55,487 of NZ_LKET01000006.1, read as the reverse complement.
TTTTTATCAAACAAAATAATGCTTAAAGAGATGATTTTATGGAAGTTTTGGACAAAATATTTATATTGTTCTAATCAATAATACAGTTTAATAGTCTGGATGTCAAAGATAAAAAAATAGAACAACAAATTGTCTTATATTCATAAATCAATGTAAACGCAAATTTAAAATTTTGCGGATGCCATAATGCAATTTTTAAAATATAAAACTCAATGATTCAGATAGTCACCAAGATAAGCATGGTGCAATAGAAGGTATTGTTTAAAATCTATAAAGGTAAATTACTAAAATGTAGTGATGCAAAGCTGCTGATCTAAAGCATTTATTGCCATGGGTGGTTGCATTGCCATTCAAATAATAGAAAACCAATATGTATTTTTTGAACAGGCAGCCTATTAATGACATAGCAGCCTGTTTTTATATATACGGCAGAAAAAAATTAAAAGAGGTCAAGAGGGGGGCTTGCGAAGCATAAAGAAAAGAATTTCTTATTTAAAAATGCTCTCTGTAAATTTTAACGGGGAACTTAAAGATGGATTGAGAAAGTAAATTATTATAATGCGTAAAAAGTTACCCAATAATGGACTTGATGTCTAGGATTGGAGAGCATATAAGGGGGATAGTATGAAAGAGATAATAATGCCGGAAATCATGCAAAAAGCGCCCATTAGTTATGCTTATCATAAAGTAGTTTACAACAGGGAGGGGATTCCGGATGACTATATCTTTTTAGATGTCAATTCTGCTTTTGAAGAAATGACTGGATTGAAAAAAGGAACGATCGCAGGAAAAAAAGCAATGGAAGTCTTACCTGGAATTACAAATAACAGCTTTGACTGGACAGATTTTTACGGCAAAATTGCTTTATGCAGTGAAGGACAAGAATTTACAGGATATATGGACTTCATGAGCCGCTGTTACAAAATAATAGTTTCTGCTCCGCAAAAAGGATATATTATTATATTTTTTTTGGAAATCACTCCGGAAATAGAGCGGATAAAAGCCCTGGAAAAACAGGAGCAAAGAAATAAAGAATTGGCTGCTGAACTGGAGATGGTATTTAACAGTACTCAGGACGCAATGTTTCTGGTCAGGTTTGAGAATGATGAATTCAGATATATAAGAAATAACGCTGCACATCAAAAATTGGCAGGATATAGTCTTGAAGATATAAGGGATAAAACTCCTTTTGAAGTAACAGGAGAAGAAATCGGGAAAATTCTTATATCAGGTTATCAAAGATGCGTAGACACCAGATCTCCAATAACTTACGAAGAAACATTGCCTTTTCCTGCCGGGGTAAGAACCTGGTTAACAACTATGACACCGGCAATAGAAAACGGAGTAGTTAAAAATCTGATAGGCTCCCGGAAAGACATTACCATTCAAAAACATGCGGAAGAAGAAAGGAAGGAGCTTTTTAACCGTTTACAGGCTATGTTCAATGAGCATACTGCCATAATGCTGCTCATTGAGCCGGTGTCCGGCAAGATTGTGGATGCCAATCCGGCTGCATGTGCTTTTTATGGATATACGAAGGAAGAAATTTTAGACATTTATATTCAGGACATAAACGTATTATCAGAAGAAGAGGTTGAAAAAAGACGACTTATAGCTTTACGTGAAAAACAGAGATATTTTCTCTTTCCTCATAGGCTAAAAAGCGGTGAAACAAAAATGGTGGATGTTTATTCCTGCCCTATAACTCATAGCGGAGAAAAATTGCTTTTTTCAATAATTTTTGATGTTTCTGACAGAGAAAAATATAAGGAAGAGCTGTACTGGGAGAAAGAGCTGCTTAAAACTGCTTTGCTTTCAATTGGCGATGGGGTTGTTACCACCGATGAGAAAGGCAGAGTGACCGTACTTAATAAAGTTGCGGAAGAAATCACAGGCTGGCGGGAAGAAGAAGCAAGAGGCAGGCCATTTGAAGAAGTCTTTGAACTTATCAGTGAAGATACAGGTAAAAAAGTTGAAGACCCTATATTAAAAGTCCTTAAGACGGGAAAAATCATCGGTCTGGCTAATCATACTATATTGATCGCTAAAGACGGCCATATGAAGCCAATAGCAGACAGCGCTGCTCCGATAAAGAATGAAAAAGGGCATATACTTGGAGTCATAATGGTTTTCCGTGATGTCACAAGTGAAAAGATCTGGCAGAAGAAAATTCTTGATCTTAGCTACCATGATTCCCTTACCGGTCTTCATAATCGAAGGTTCATTGAAGAACATATGAAAAAGCTGGAAGCATCCCAAGATCTGCCTCTTGCAGTAATAATGGCAGATGTCAACGGGTTGAAATTAGCCAACGACGTCTTTGGTCACGAAGAAGGGGACAGGCTTTTAAAAAAAGCAGCAGGTATATTAAAAGAAAACTGCAGAAAAGATGATGTTATATCGCGCTGGGGAGGGGATGAGTTTCTTATTATTTTACCCAAAACTACAAATGAAATTGCAGAGGGTATCATTGAGAGGATTAAAAATAAATGTCCGGAAATCAAAAGCATCAAGACTCAATTAAGCATAGCCATGGGTTATGCTGTAAAAAGAGAGGCCTCTGAAAGATTGGATCATGTTATAAAAGAAGCAGAGGAAAGGATGTACCGGCAGAAGCTTATGGAAGGCAAAAGTTACCGCAATGCCCTGGTCAGCACTCTTCTCGCCACCCTATTTGCTAAGAGCATGGAAACGGAGGAACACGCAGAGCGGTTGAAAAGCTACTGCCTGGCAATAGGCAAAGAGATGGGGTTTTCTATCAAGGAGCAGGATGAATTGTCCCTTCTGGCAGTGCTGCATGATATAGGCAAAGTAGGTATAAACGAAAACATATTGCAAAAGCTGGGACCTTTGACAACTGAAGAGTGGGAAGAACTGAAAAAGCATCCTGAAATAGGTTATCGCATCGCTCAAAATACTCCGGAGCTTTCAACAATAGCAGAGTACATACTTTATCATCACGAACGATGGGACGGGCAGGGATATCCCAGAGGATTAAAAGCAGAAGAAATTCCCCTGCTCTGCCGTGTTCTGGCAGTGGCCGACGCATTTGATGCAATGAGCAGTAATCGTACGTACCGCAAGGCTATTAGCAGGATGAAAGCAATTGAAGAAATAAAAAGAAACTCAGGAAGCCAATTTGATCCCAAGGTAGTAAAAGTATTCCTACAATTATATAGGAAAGAAACGCCAGAAGTATCGGATAAAAAAGATTAAAAATAAAGCTGATTAAAAGGGAGAAAACGGCAATGAAATTGTATAATAATTTTAAAATTCGTACCAAACTTATCTCAGGTTTTTTAATAGTAGCATTTATCACTTTGATTTTAGGGAGCATTGGACTTTATAATATTAAAACGATATCAAATCTGGATACTAAGATGTATGAAACCATTACTGTTCCTTTAAGTGAAATGGTAGTTTTTGCTGAATCATACCAAAGGATGAGAGGAAATATGAAAGACATATTATTAACCGATGACCCTGTAAAGATAAATGATTATGAAAAAAGCATATCAGAAAGAAATCAGGAGTTTGAAGAAAATCTGAAGAGTTTTCAAGGAACTTTACTTACCGAAGAAGGAAAGCAATTGACTCAAGAGTTGTTTGGGCAAAAAGAAAAATTTGATAAAATCATGCAGGACGTTGTACGTCTCAAAAAAGAAAATAATAGGGAAGAAGCGATTCTTCTATTGTATGGCGAAGGTGAAAAAATAAGGGAAGATATGGAAAAGAGTTACAGAAGAATGATGGAAATAAAAATATCCGCAGCAGATGAAACAGCCCAAAGTAATGCCGACTCAGCTGAAAGGGCAGCAACTGCAACAATAGCGTTCATTGCAGCTGCATTTATTTTGTCTCTATTGTTAGGATATTTTATTGCCGGCTCTATATCTGCGCCTGTCAGGGCAGCTGTGGACCACGCCCATGCTATGTCAAAGGGGGATTTTACAAGGGCGGTGCCGGAAAGTTTTTTACTCCGGAAAGACGAGTTAGGGCAATTAGCCCATGCTTTTAATGAAATGAATGCTAAAATACGGGCTTTGTTAAAAGAAGTAATCAACTCGATTGCTGAAACCAGTGCGGCAAGCCAGGAGCTTTCCGCTGCAGTTGAAGAAGTAAGTGCCCAGGGACAAAACATAACGAGCTCTGTAGAGCAAATTGCCGCAGGGATGGAAGAGACCAGCGCTTCCGTTGAAGAAGTGACAGCCTCCAGCATGGAAATCCAAAATGGAGCTAAAGAACTTGAAGTAAAGGCAAGGGACGGAAATGTAAAGGTTGAAGAAATTGAAAAGAGAGCAGAGGAGATACAAGGAACGGCTAAAGTCTCAAAACAGTCAGCTCAGGCTATTTACAATTCAAAACATCAGGAAATAAAGAAATCCATAGAAGATGCAGTGGTAGTTGAAGAAATTGCTAAAATGACTGACGTAATCGCTGAAATCGCTGGCCAAACCAATCTGCTGGCACTTAATGCAGCTATTGAAGCGGCCAGGGCAGGTGATCAGGGAAAAGGGTTTGCTGTGGTAGCGGAAGAAGTTCGTAAACTTGCTGAATATTCGGCACAGACAGCAGGAAACATCCAAAATGTTATCCAGAGAGTAAAGACAGCCGTTAATAAGCTCATGACCAATTCGGAGGAACTCTTAAAATTTATTGACGATAAAGTGACCCCGGATTACGATATGCTGGAGAAAACCGGGAGACAGTATGCGCAGGATGCACAGTTTGTTAAAACTCTGACTGACGAATTTGCAATCGCTGCTTCAAATATCGCCGAATCCATTGGGGAAGCCAATAATGCCATCTGTGGAGTAGCGGCAGCTATAGAAGAAGCTACAGCCTCTTCCCAGGAAATCAGTAATAATGCTGAGGAAACAGCATCAGCTCTGGAAGGAATAGCTAAAACATCGCAGCTACAGGCTGAAATGGCGGAGAAATTAAGTTTACTTGTAACAAAGTTCAAAATATAAATGGTATGCCTATAGAAAAAAATAAGTAAATTCGATAGTTTAACCGGTAACCTATAAATTTTTCTTATTTGTAATTGATATCTCCTCCTTTGAATATTCATATAAATAGCAAAAATATTTTTGGAGGTATCGATGAGCGGCACACTTAAAAAAGTACTGGGTTTAATTATTATATCAATGCTAATAATTATACTGAACATATTATTTGGTGATGTTAAGAATGCTTCAACCATTCCCGTGGGAAACAAGATTGTGGTTATAGATGCCGGACATGGAGGCCGGGATGCAGGGGCCTCGGGTAAGGCAGGACTTGAAGAGAAAGATATAAATCTTTTAATTGCTAAAAAGCTTAAGGCTTACATTGAAGAAAGCGGCGGCACTGTAATTATGATCAGGGAAGAAGACGAAGGCCTTTACTCTGAGGAGAGCAGGAATAAAAAGAGAGAGGATATGCAAAACAGAAAAAAAATAATTCTAGACAGCAGTGCAGATGTATTTATAAGCATACACCTAAACAGCTTTCCTGAAGGGAAATATCATGGCGCCCAGGTCTTTTACCCCAAAGGGCCAAAGTCAAGCCAGTGGCTGGCAAGAGTTATGCAGCAGGAGCTGAGAAGGGTATTGGATAAAAACAATGACAGAGTAGAAAAGAGCAACGATACTTATTTTATCATTAAGGATAATGGCATCCCCTCGGTATTGATAGAATGCGGATTTTTATCCAATGCCGCTGAGGAAAAGCTCTTAGGCCAGGGCTGGTATCAGGAAAAAATAGCATGGAGCATATACATAGGCCTCCTTAGATATTTCAGCGAGCCTATTCCCGATGTTATACCCGGTGAAGGTTAAGGATTATAGCATTTATCAACTTGATAAAATGATATAATGATTATATATGAGGCTTATAAAACAATAATAAAAAGGTGATAAAAATTGGGTAAACTTTTAAAGACTTATATTACTCCCCATCCTCCCATCATCGTTCATGAGGTTGGATTAGGGCGAGAAGCGGGAGTTCAAAGCACAATAAATGCGATGAATTATGTTGCAGAAGAAATAGGGAACTTATCTCCAGGTGTGATTATTGTAATTACACCTCCTCATAGTCCGGCCTTTGGGGATGCCATGTCAATAAGCATAGAAAAATTCTTGTACGGAGATTTCGGGCAATTTGGAGCTCCGGAAGTTTCCTTTAAGCTTGAGACTGACGTAAGGCTTTCCAATTTAATAATGCGAAAGGCAGCCGCCCAAAGCTTGCCTGTAGCTCCTATTGATTCTGAGGCTTCTAAAAGGTATGGAATATCATCAAAGCTTGACCATGGTGCTATGGTTCCCTTGTACTTTGTAAATAATAGATACAGGGACTATAAAATGGTTTATATCACCTATGGAAGGCTTGGCAATGAAAAGCTGTATCACTTCGGCAGATTAATTAGAGAGTCAATAGAGGAAGTGGCTTCGGATGCCGTTTTGATCTGCAGCGGAGATTTATCCCATAGGCTCAATATACAGGCGCCTGCAGGATACCACCCCAAGGGTGAAGAATATGACAGCACTATAGTTGATTTATTAAGAGGCGCTGATATCGATAAAATAATGGATATTGATAAAGCTTTGATAGAAATGGCTGCTGAATGCGCTTACCCTTCAATTATAACAGCTCTAGGCTCTCTTGACGGTATGGATATTAATGGAGAAGTACTATCCTATGAGGGAACCTTCGGGGTTGGTTATTGTGTTGCTGCATACAGTTTATGTAACAAAAACAGCCATAAAGATAGGATAGACTATTATTATGGCAGGAAAAAAGACATTACAAAGAATTTAAGAGCCAAGGAAGATGAATATGTAAGGCTGGCAAGAGAGAGCCTTACTCATTATATAAAAACGGGAAAGTTTATGGATATACCGGATAGCACATCTGATGAGCTGCTGATAAAAAAAGCAGGGGTATTTGTATCAATCAAGAAGGATGGCATGCTGAGAGGCTGCATAGGCACCATAGAAGGTGTACATGAGAATATTGCCCGGGAAATTATCCAAAATGCAGTATCGGCAGGCACGAGGGACATGAGATTTTATGAGGTGGAGGAAGATGAGCTGGATGAGCTTGTGTTTTCTGTAGACGTGTTAGGAGAGACACATCCGGTAAAAAACATAAAAGAATTAGACCCTGTACGCTACGGTGTAATTGTAAGCAAGGGGAGCAAAAGAGGCTTGCTGCTTCCTAACCTTGAGGGGGTCAATACCGTCGACGAGCAATTAAATATAGCTTTAAATAAGGCAGGAATAAGAAATAATGAGGATTATAAAATAGAAAAGTTTGCAGTTTATAGGCATTTTTAGGTGGTATAAATGAAAGAAGCAGGATTTTATAAAAAGCTTAAGGATAATTTGGTTAAATGTAATCTATGTCCAAATTATTGCGTTATTGAAAATGCCAATTTAGGAAGCTGCCGCACTCGTAAAAACACAGGAGGTACATTATATACATTAAATTATAACCGTATAGCTGCATTAGCCCTTGACCCGATCGAGAAGAAGCCTCTATATCATTTTTATCCCGGAACTAAGATATTGTCGGCAGGAACCCTTGGCTGCAATTTAAAATGCAGCTTTTGTCAAAACTGGCATATAGCTCAGGATGATGCAGATACACAGGAAATCACCGGTGAAAGATTGGTTGATATTGCAATTAAGCAGGAAAGCCTAGGTATTGCTTTTACATATAACGAGCCCTTCATATGGTATGAATATATATATGAAATTGCAAAGCTGTGCAAGAAAAAAGGCCTTAAATATGTATTGGTAACAAACGGCTATGTAAATGAGGAGCCTTTAAATGAAATGCTTCACTTAATTGATGCTATGAACATAGACGTTAAGGGATTTACCGGCAAATTTTATAAGGATATATGTAAAGGAATTTTAGAGCCTGTTAAAAGAACGGTAGAAAAAGCGGCGTCCCAATGTCATATAGAGGTTACAACCCTCGTTGTGACTGATCTGAACGATACGATAGATGAGATAAGGGAATTATCCCTTTGGCTTTCATCCATTGATAAAAATATTCCTCTTCACCTTTCAAGATATTTCCCCAATTATAAGCTTGATAACCCGCCGACACCCTTAAATACCTTAAAAATGTTATATGACGAGGCTAAAAAGCATTTGAATTATGTATATTTAGGAAATGTTGCAGATAAAGACAATACTACATATTGCCCCAAATGCAAAAACCCTCTTGTAAAAAGAGGGTCTAATGTTACTGTTGAAGGTATTTATAAAGGTAAATGCAAAAACTGCAGTGAATCTATAAATATTATATATTAAACTCTGTTGGTTACAGCCTGGGCTATATTGTTGGCATGGTCGGCAATTCTTTCAAGGTTGCTTATTATATCAAGGAATACAGTCCCGCTGGCTGGAGTGCATACGCCCTGGTTCAGCCTGTCTATATGCTCTTTTCTAAAATTCTTTTCCATGGTGTCGATATCATTCTCGGCAACTATTACCGACATAGCATTTTCAACATCTCCGGTATCCAATGCTTTTATGGAGCTAACGGAGGACTGATAAACCTTCTGTGACATGGTTTTTAGCTGTTCTATGGCCGTATCTGAAAATTTAAGTTTGCTGTCGATTCTGTACATGGCATATTCAGCCAGATTTTCAGCATGGTCTCCTATTCTTTCTATGTCGTTTACGGTATGAAATAAAGATGTAACTATTTCCGATTGCTCTTCCGATAAAGGCTTCTGTGACAGCTTCACAAGATAAGATGTTATTTCTCTTTCAAGGAAATTTATAAGATCTTCTTTTTCATAAACCACATTAACCATATTTTCATTTTCATTAAAAAACGAATCCATTGCAATTTTTATATTTTCCGATGCCACGTTGCCCATCCTGACCACTTCTTTTACTGTCTGGCCTACTGCTATTGCCGGAGTCTCTATAATTCTCTCATCGAGATATTTTAAGGACATAACTTCAACGTCATCAGTGCCGGGTATCAGCTTATTCACAAATGCCACCAAGAAAGCTATAAAAGGTGTCTGGATTATGGTATTTGTAAGATTAAACAGAGTATGTGCATTGGCTATATCCCTCTGAACATCTCCAACGGTGCCTGTTGCCTGTGCTATTAATCCGATAAGTTCCTTTACAGGGACGAGTAGAATCATGAAAACTACGGTTCCTATAATATTAAATGTAAGATGAAGGAGTGCTGCTTTTTTAGCTGTTTTATTGGCACTTATACTTGCTAAAAGTGCTGTCGCACAGGTTCCTATGTTATCCCCGAAAAGTATGGGCAAAGTTACATTTATATCGATGGCTCCCGTTGATGCAATAGCCATTAATATTCCGATTGTCGCGCTGCTGCTTTGCACTACGGCAGTCATTCCCATACCTACCACCACACCGAGCAAAGGATGTTTGCCAAGAGTAAGAATGAGGTCCTGAAATTCTTTGACTGCCACCAAAGGCTTCATTGCCACTTCCATCGTCTGCATACCCATAAAAAGTATACCGAACCCAAGTAAAATTTCTCCATACTGCTTGGTCCTTTTCTTTTTGCCGAAAAGATTCATAGCAACTCCAATACCCACTATAACAGGGGCGATGGTAGTCAATTTAAAAGCGATTAACTGGGCAGTCATGGTGGTGCCTATATTAGCGCCCATTATCACTCCTGCTGCCTGGGTTAAAGTCATAAGCCCGGCATTGACAAAGCCTATTACCATAACCGTTGTCGCACTGCTGCTTTGTATTATGGAAGTTACCACTGTACCTACCAGTATCCCCATTATCCTGTTGTTTGTAAGTATTTCGAGAAGCTTCTTTAACTTGTCGCCGGCTACTTTCTGCAAACCGTCACTCATAAGTTTCATGCCGAAGATAAAGAGTCCCAGTCCGCCGATCAAGCTGAATAGCATTTTATAATCCATACTTCTCCCCCAAATTCATGTTTAGTTTAAATTTCCCCAAAGAAATTGCATTTACAACATACTTAATTCTACAAAATCAATTAAAAATCAATATCAGTATTTTGTGTAAATGCAAAAACTTTATTAATAAATTATTCATAACCATATGTATGTTAACACGAGTATGTTAAATATATGTTAAGAAATTTAAAAAAACTTAATAAAAAAAACAGCGGTTTTCACACCCGGCAAAATAGTAATAATAATAACAATTTAATAACATGTTATAAAGACCTGGTAAGTTGCTATTTATTCCAGATTGTTGTATAATTAACAAGGATTAATGAGTTTTGCATTTATAAATGTCATTATTAAAAACCGTATCTACTCATATTTTTATTTAAATTATCTTTTCTGAGGCACCGTAAAGTGATGGACTAAAACTGACTAATCTGTTATACTCCAAGGCTTTGCACCTATAAAACTATTTTTAGACTGTTAATAATCTGCAATCAATTAAGGGGGAATTAAATGCTAGGAATCGTTAATAATTTATCATAATTTATTATAAAATTTGTGGAAGAAAGAACTGGAGGGAGAGTATAAAGTGAGTAAAACATCGGAGCTTGAAAAAGTGCAGGCCATAATCGAGAAGCATGGCAAATCAAAAGATAAGCTTATTCAAATAATGCTGGACTTGCAGTCTTGCAATGAATTTAATTATCTTCCGGAAGAATGGGTCAGGTATGCGGCACAGGAACTCGACTATTCTTTCAGCAAGGTGTATGAAACCATATCATTTTACGCCATGTTCAATCTTAAGCCTAAAGGCAAATATGTCATAGAAATTTGCAAGAGTGCCCCCTGCCACGTAAGCGGAGCCAATAGCCTTGTGGATATGCTCGAAAAAGCTTTAGGCGTAAAAATAGGTGAGACTACCGAGGATAATGTTTTTTCACTGAATACCACAAGCTGTTTTGGAGCATGTGATATAGCACCTGCGATAAAAATCGGTGAAAAGGTTTATGGAAATCTCAATGAAGAGAAGCTTAAGGAGCTTTTGGATTCCTACAGGGAGGTGCAGTAATTATGAAGAAAAATGTTGAAGTATTAAGTTCAATGGTAGGGAAAATAAGGCCGGATTCTGTTGAAGACTATGTAAAAATGGGAGGCTATACTGCCCTCAAAAAAGCCATGAACATGGAGCCTTTAACCATAGTGGAAGAAGTTAAAAAGTCAAACCTTATGGGAAGAGGGGGAGCTGCATATCCTACGGGAATAGGCTGGGAGCAAGGGATATCTAATCCAAACTATCCTAAATATATGGTATGCAACGGAGACGAAGGCGAGCCCGGAACCTATAAGGACAGGTTCATACTTGAAGGAAATCCCCTGATTATGATAGAAGGCATGACGATTGCAGCTTTTGTACACAAAATTGAGAAGGGGTATATTTATATACGGGGAGAGTATTCGGCAATACAAAGGATTGTAAAGGACGCTATAGAAAACGCGAAGGCAGCAAGGTTTTTGGGAGAAAAGATTTTAGGTACGGATATGAACTTTGACCTAGAGGTCATATCAGGTGCGGGAGCCTATGTATGCGGAGAAAATACCGCCCTGGTAGAATCCATAGAAGGCAAGTCCGGAAGGCCCAGGATGAAGCCGCCCTACCTTAAAAATCAAGGGCTTTATATGAGGCCTACCCTTTTGAACAATGTTGAAACCTTCAGCAATATACCCTATATAGTAAATGAAGGCGGAGAAAATTATGCGGCACTTGGCTATGAAAGAAGCGGAGGTACAAAGCTTGTATCCTTAGCCGGCAATATTACCAATAAAAAAGTATTTGAAGTGCCCTTTGGTATGACCATAAGAGAGGTTATCGAAGATCTGGGCGGAGGAGTTCCAAATGGCAAGAAAGTAAAATTTGTTCAAATGGGCGGAAACAGCGGTGCCTGTTTTCCTGAGTCTAAGCTTGATACAAGACTTGATTATACCGAACTTAAAAAGAATGGAATGACCTTAGGCTCAGGGGCTATATTGGTCGTGGATGAAACAAACTGCCCTGTTGATATATTAAAGGTTATAATGGAATTCTTTGTCCATGAGTCCTGCGGTAAATGCACGCCTTGCAGGGAAGGAAATTTGAGGATTCTTCATCTATTGGAGAAGCTATCTTCAGGCCATGGAACAAAAGCAGATATTGAAAAGATTAAGACCATCGTAAAAGCAATGAAGAGTGCTGCGTTCTGCGGACTGGGAGAAAGTGTAATACAGCCTGTAAATTCTCTCTTGAAGCATTTTAAAGAGGAGTTTGAAGAACATGCAGAAGGAAATTGCAGAGCGGGCATTTGCCCAATGAATAGGGAATAAGGAGGAGTACATTCAATGGATATGATTAATCTTAAAATAGATGGTAATGATATATTGGTTGCTAAAGGAACCACCATATTGGAAGCTGCAAGGCAATTCAACATTGATATACCCACCCTCTGCTTTCTGAAGGAGATAAATGAGGTAGGCTCCTGCAGGATGTGCGTTGTGGAAGTGGAAGGTTCAAAGAAGCTTCAGCCTTCCTGCGTTACAAAGGTTTCCGAGGGCATGGTCATAAGGACAAATTCAAGGCAGGTAAGAGATACTAGAAAAGTCATTTTAGAGCTTTTACTTTCAAACCACAACAGGGAGTGTCTAAGCTGTGAGAGAAATTTAAGCTGCGAGCTTCAAAAATTAAGCAAAGAAATGGGGATTGAAACACCTGATTTTCCAAGGATGGAAGCGGCGGAACAAAAGGTTCAGCTGTCACCTTCAATAGTAAGAGACCAGTCAAAATGCATACTTTGCGGAAGGTGTATATCGGTTTGCGAAAAGATTCAAAATGTCGGAGTTATAAGCTTCGCAAATAGAAGTTATGAAACTACAGTTACAACGCCTTTTAATCATGATCTGACAGAGCTTGACTGCATCAATTGCGGACAATGCATAAAATTCTGCCCTGTGGGTGCATTAAAGGAGAAGGATGACACAGATGCAGTATGGGATGCGCTGGAAAACCCCGACCTTCATGTTGTAGTCCAGACAGCTCCGGCCGTAAGAGTCGCATTGGGAGAAGAATTCGGACTGCCGGTAGGCACAAACGTTGAAGGCAAAATGGTAACGGCACTTAAGAGATTGGGGTTTGATAAGGTATTCGATACCAATTTCACCGCCGACCTTACCATATTGGAGGAGGGAACAGAGCTTTTAAACAGGGTCAAGAACGGAGGCAAACTTCCCCTTATAACCTCCTGTTCACCGGGTTGGATTAAATTCTGTGAGCACAATTATCATGACTTTCTGGATAATTTATCAAGCTGCAAATCTCCCCAGCAGATGTTTGGGGCCGTTGCAAAATCCTACTATGCACAAAAGGCAGGGGTGGATCCTGAAAAGATATTTGTGGTTTCGATCATGCCCTGTACCGCAAAGAAGTATGAGGCTAAAAGAGAAGAAATGCAGGTTGATGATTTAAGAGACGTAGACGCCGTACTGACTACAAGAGAGCTGGCAAAAATGATTAAGCAGTCAAGAATGGATTTTGTAAATTTAAATGACGGCAAATATGACAGCATACTTGGAGATTCCACGGGAGCGGCAGTTATATTCGGAACCACCGGCGGTGTTATGGAGGCAGCTTTAAGGACTGTAGCTGATGTTTTAACAGGAGAAGATTTAAAGAATATTGAATATACACCTGTAAGGGGGCTTGAGGGCATTAAAGAGGCATCCGTAAATATCAACGGGATGGATGTAAAGGTTGCCGTAGCTCACGGAACGGGAAATGCAGCAAAGCTTTTAGACAGAATAAGAAGCGGTGAGTCAAATTATCACTTTATAGAAGTCATGGCATGTCCAGGAGGATGCATAAACGGAGGCGGCCAGCCCATAATAATGGATAAAAATAAAACCGATGAAGTTAAAATGAAAAGGGCTCAAGGCTTGTACCAGATTGACAAGGACAGCAAATTTAGAAAATCCCATGAAAATCCCGAAGTCAAAAGGGTTTATGAAGAATATTTTATTGAGCCTAACAGTCATAAAGCCCATCATCTCCTTCATACAAAATATGTGGAAAGATAATATATAAAGTGTAAAAAATTGAGCCAGGCATTCTGTCTGGTTTAATTTTTTTAAGTAACTTTTTTACGGAATCCTTAATATATTATTGTGTATGCAACTTTTCTAGGAGGTCAAGTTAATGCTAAGCCCTATGGTTAATTGCGTATCAGGATGCTCTAATATGAATTGTCCTTTTATGGAACAGTTTCAAAGATCGGTTTTTGAAATGAATGATAGCTTAGATTTAAAAGAGCAAAGAGACTGGGACGCAAACTCCGAAAATGAAGAAAAGGATTTTTACAGAAGAAGGCCGCCCTATGGTCCCGGACCATACTTCGGACCTGGTCCATATTTTGGTCCCCGGCCCTATCCCATAAGGCCCTTTTATCCTGTGCCGCCGCCCTATTATTATCCCGGACGATTTCCGGGAGGACTGCCTTTTTTAGCCGGGTTGGCATTGGGAGGATTCTTATTCTGACAAAGCACCAGGTTCAACCTGGCGCTTTGTCAGCTTATGCTTTCTATAATTATATCCTTGTAATATGTTTTTAATATTTCGTCAAAGGTAAGCCCTTCTTTTGCCAGGTATGCTGCGCCATACTGGCTCATGCCGGTGCCGTGGCCATAGCCTCCGCCGTAAAATGTAACATCTATTATATCCCCGGCTGAGTTTTTGTGTGTTTCAAAAACCATGAAGGCAGAAGGAAGGAGAGAGCTGTTTTTCAAATCAGCCCCTTTTATCCTGTTGATTAGAATATCCTGTTCACCTAAGGTATCGGATTTTCTGGGACGAAGTACATATCGCACATTAAGCTCTTTAATTATCTTATAAGTTCCATTGGTGCCGTATAAACATAACTCCATTATATTTCCGCCGCCGCCCCGCTTTGTTACCTTTAAGTCCAGAAGGTCTCCTAAACAATTTGAGGGAATTTCCTTATCTTTAAATTCATTTCCTTCAAGAGTTAAAATATAATTTGGCTGACTTGCAAACACTTCAGGAAGATTCTTTTCGATGGTATTTTTTAGTTGATACTTTGTGAATGTAACCTTCCATCTGAAATAAGGGGAGTCGGAGTCATAGCTTTTTAAGCTCCAGTCCTTAAAAAACTTGTCTGCGTCCTCTTCGGTGGACAAATCAAATTCCGGACCCTCCAGAAGATAGCTTACGGGGGATAAATAGGGCTTTACATCTCCCGGGAAATTTCCGTTGCTTGACCAAACTTCATGGGCATTGGCACCGTAGCCATGGGAGGTTGAGTGATATTTTGCATCTATTAGCATACCGTCATATTTCATAACCAAACCTTTAGTTGAATCGATTGCTTCATTTATAAGCGGATACTCCTTGCTGCTGTTATAAACCTGGCTCATGGTGCTGTCGTCCACATGAAAGCCCATTTCAAAATACCTTCCGCTCAAAAGGTCGGATATGGCATAAGTCCTGGCAGCCACAGCCTGAGCCTTTAGCGCCTCAAGACCAAAGGATAAAGGCATTTCGCTGGGAACAACCTGGTAAAGATAATGCTCTAGATTTACCTCGTTTGTTAATCTTAAATTAGAGGAAACATTGGTGACCTCAAAGCTTCCCCTGTATTGGGGAGTTCCGTAGCCTCTCTCCAGGGATAAAATTTTAATCATTGCATTAACAGGCTCTATATAAACCCGGTTATTGAAAATATGGATCTCATCATTATATTTTACTTCTATTCCGCTACCTGCGGGATTAAGCTGTACCTTTTCACCGGCAGGAATTGCTATGTTTACGCCGTCCTTTTTTCCTTTTATTTCAAGGCCTGATGCCGATACAAATTCCAAGGCCTCATGGTCGAAGGAGCGAAAGCCCTGATTTTTAATGCCCACCCTGATATTATTTAAGTCCATATCACCATCAACTATGATAGTTTTTATATGCCCTTCACCATCAATGTAAACATTTATATTCTGAGCTCCCACAAGCACATTACTTATTTTACTTACTGAAATGCCCTCATCTTTTTTGTATATATTGACGGAGTCGGAAAAATTCATATTGCCGCTGTATTCCAGTTCCAAAGATTTTGAACTTCTTGACATGATTTTTTCATTGACAGGGGGAACATAACCTGTGATCTTTAAAATTTTATTTTTCCTTGCTATAAAATTTATTACTCCTATACCAATATCTTCTACATCATCTGTTGCTGTAAATGTGTGAGGCTCTCCGTTTATATATATTTCATACATATAGTCTGAATCCAGGGCGAGCTTATTGCCAACCAAGCCGTGCTCAATATGTTCTATAAAAATAATATTGTTTGTGTAAAGTAAGACTAAAGTAAGTAATAAGATAAGAAAAAGACCTATTAAAATACTCTTTATGTTTATCAAAGGTTTTTTATTGCCGTACATATTTTAACCTTGAACCCAGAGACCGGGGATAATTAAAAGTTATTTTTTAAAATCCACCCTGACATGCTGTTCATCTCCGGTATCTGCCCTTTCCATTGTTATTTCAATTATGCCGTTTTCATATACTGCATTAATTGATTTCTCATTAACTATATAGGGTAGCTCTACCGTCCTGTCAAAAGGCCCGTATATGCATTCGCTTTTTAACATATTTCCCGGCAGATTATTCAGATATTTATCCTTTGAAATACCTCTTATGTTTAATTTGTTTAAGGATACGGATATTGAGAGGTCCGAGGGCTTTAAAATTCCGGGTATTTCACATACAACTATTATTTTTTTCCCGTTATCATACATATCAATTCTGGGACGCTCGGCAGTCACCACATCATAAAATCCGTTCCATAAACCTTCTCCCATAACCTCTGACACGATTTTTTTGATGTAATCCAGATTCGGATTTTCGTCATGTTTGGAAGTGTCCAAATTTACACACCTGCCTTGGAAGTATTTTTATATTACTACTATTATATTACATACAGCATGTACATATTGACTTTTATGTTTTTAAAATTTTTTCGCATTTGATTTTGAAGTATCGGATGGAATAAACACAAAGAATTGAAGCAAATATCAATGAAGCTGAATACTTTATTATAGAAAAATTATTAAAGAGGTAATTCTTATGTTTAATGTACAAAGAAGTATTGATAATCATGAGATTTATGTTAACTACAATGAATATCTTTATGAAGAGGGGGATGAATATATAGGCATTCTTGAGCACATGGCAGGTGAAGGGTTCATAAAAGACTTTGATGGTATAATCGATCTCATTACCCTGAGAAAACTTAAGTTAAAGGATGCTGAAAAAATTAAATCTGTTTATTATATTTTAAAGAAAGGAAATGTGTCCAATCTTTATATAGTGTCAGACAATAAGAAAGTACTTAGATTCGTTAAAAAACTCATACCTGATATACCCACAAAATTAATAAAGGTTCATTGATTTTAGGAAGGGGCTGTCGCATTTGACACACTGCATTTACTGTGCTCGAGTTCTGCAAGTTCTAAGGTTCCCTGCCTTGAAAATACAAGAATTTTTAAACTTCTTCCGTTCAAACAATCTAAAATTTTAAGTATTTTCTACGGCAGAGTCACCAAGAGCTTTGAACTCTCGCAAATGCTCATTTATGTTGTTTCAAATGCGACAGCCCCTTATATATGTTTACCCGACATGGTGCGGCCTATTTTAAAATTTCATCAATTATGGCACTAAAGCTTTCCGTCAAGGCTTTAAGCTTGTTTTCCACATCAGCACCGTCTTTGCCTACAGCTGAATAGTAAATTTTGATTTTAGGTTCGGTGCCTGAAGGCCGTATGCTAATTACTGAATTATCACGGGTTATTATTTGAAGCACATCGGATTTAGGCAAATCACCGATTCCTTTTTCATAATCCTTTATCTCTGTTATTTCCGTACCTGCTATTTTTGAAGGCGGATTATTCCTTAAAGTCCTCATTATTTTTGCAATAAGCTCGTTGCCTTCCTTGCCCTTTAAAGTTACAGATTTTAATTTTTCGGAATAATATCCGTATTTTTCATAAATGTTCTTAAGAGCATCATATATGGTCATACCCTTTTCCTTATAATAAGCCCCCATTTCACACACCAGGGTGGAAGCAATAACAGCATCCTTATCCCTTACAAAGGTGCCGCTTAAGTATCCATAACTTTCTTCATATCCAAAGAGGAAGGAATGAGATGAAAACTCTTCAAATTCCTTGATTTTTTCACCTATGAATTTAAATCCCGTAAGGGTATCTATGGTATCTACTCCGAAGGATTGGGCGATAACCCTTCCAAGCTCTGAAGTTACAATGGTTTTAATTACTATTCCGTTCTTGGGAAGCTTCTGCCTTTCTTTAAGCTGGGACAGTATATAGTGAACCAGTAATGCGCCTATCTGATTTCCTGTAAGAGTTATGAATTCACCTTTTTGGTTTTTTACACATACACCTAATCTGTCACAGTCCGGATCTGTGCCTAAGATAATATCGGCATTTTTTCCTTTTGCCATTCCGATTGCAAGGTTAAAAGCGCTGTGCTCTTCCGGATTTGGTGACTTTACCGTACTGAATTCAGGATCAGGCAATTCCTGTTCGACTACAACGTATACCTCTTTAAAGCCTGCGCTTTCAAGGGAGGTTCTGACCGGAATATTTCCTGCTCCGTGAAGGGGGGTGTATATGATTTTAAAATCATCACTGTGTTTTTCAATTATATGAGGATTTATTATAAGAGATTGCACGTCGTTTATATACATGGTGTCTATCTCTTGGCCGATTATTACAAACAAGCCTTCTTCCTTTGAGCATTCGGGGTTTTTATATTGAATACAGTTAAAATCTTCAACCTTATTTATTTCATCTAAAATTTCATTGGCTACGCTTAAGGATATCTGTCCTCCGTCCTCCCAATACACCTTGTATCCGTTGTATTCCTTTGGATTATGGCTGGCTGTTATTACGATGCCGGCAATGGCGCTTAATTTTCTTACCGCATAGGATAATTCCGGAGTAGGTCTCAATGCATCAAAAACATAGGCTTTTATTCCATTAGCTATAAATACTCCGGCAGCTTCGTATGCAAATTCCTTGGATTTATGCCTGGAATCATAAGCAATTGCTATTCCGCGAAGCAATGCATTATCTCCTAAGCGTTTCACATAATTTGCAAGCCCCTGGGAAGCCTTTCTTATTACATATACATTAATCCTGTTTGTTCCTGCGCCAATTACTCCTCTTAATCCTCCGGTGCCGAACTCCAGATCTTTGTAAAATCTGTCTTCTATTTCTTTATGGTCAATATTTTTAAGCTCATCCTTAGTTGCATCATCAATATATGGACTGTTCAGCCATAATTCATATTTTTCCATGAAATTCACAGATTAACACTCCTTGCGAAATATGTAATATTACATATTTTATATTTTTCAATTATAATAATAAATAGTAATACTATTATAGTATAGTAGCTGTTTAAATCCAATCGTTTATTATAGAATACTGGAAGGGATATGAAATATCATATCCCTTTGGAGTTGTTGATGGTATTAGGCAGCTGAACCATTCCGATATCATGGCTTGAGGACATGCTTAAAACCGAGCTTGGGAAATCAATTGTAAGCATAGTCAGGACATAATTTGAAATATCATATGAGGCTTTCTGGCAATCGTCAAAAAGATATTTCAAATAAGTTTCGTCAAAATTTGTTTCAATGAAATAGGGCGATGTATGCTTATAGATAAATATTTTGCCCACCACAGTTGTTTCAGGATTTTTTTTACAGCTTATCATAACTGTGCCGATTATTATATCAGGGGTTTCAATGTTCAAATTGATATCTATGGTTTTTATCTCTTCATTATTGACGCCGCGGCTTAAAAACAATGGATTTTCATTATACATTTAATCACCCCTTCAATAATTAATTTGCCCAATAATAATTTATAATTGTGCTAATCATAATAAGTTCATAATAAAAATTTAGCCAAAACTTCAATAATTATATTGTCAAAACATTTACACTTTTTCTTATTTAGGAGAAAATAAAAATAAGGTAGTGCGGCTTAAATACAAGCAGTTTGCTGTTTATTGCATTTAAATTAAGTAAAAGGCATAACATGAATTTTATGGAATTTTCGAGGTGATTTTAATGTTTGAGGGTGACTTGCAGGTTAAGGGAAAAACAGTTCATTATGTACATGAAGGAAAAGGAAAAAACATCGTGCTCCTCCATGGAATAGCCACCCACAGCGGTTTGTGGAAGGGAGTCATGTCCAATTTAACAAAAAAATATTCGGTTTACGCTTTTGATCTTTTGGGCTTTGGCTTGTCTCAAAAACCCGAGAGCAATGAGCTTAATCTTAAAAAGCAGGGGGCTTTTTTCTACGATGTTTTCAAGGAATTAGGTTTACAGGACATAATAGTTGCAGGTCATGATTTAGGAGGCGGAATTGCTCAGATAATGTCTTTGACATATCCTGAAATATTTAAGGCTATGGTTTTAATTGACACCATATGTTATGACTCCTGGCCCATTCAGATACTCAGTGAAGGCAACAAGGTTGAAATGCTCTTTCGTCACCTTCCTCCGGACATCATACGGGACACCTTCATACAATATATTAAGGACGGCCTTTACAATAAAGAAAATGCGTTGCAAATCGGGCAAAAATATTGGAAATATATCGAAGGAAAGGAAGGAATGGATAGCTTTATAAAATTAGTTCAATCCTTCGATAACAGGCAAACAGTGGAAATTTCAGTATCCTTAGGAAGCCTCAGACTGCCGGTTTTGATTATATGGGGAAAAAATGATGTCTACTTAAGGCCCAGCTATGGTTACAGGCTGAGCGAGGACATAAAGGGAGCAAAAATAGAAGTTTTAGATTGTGCAGGCCACTTCCTGCCCGAGGACCAGCCGGGGCTGGTCTCTCAACTGATGGATGACTTTATAAGCAGCATAAAAGGATAATTTCTCCTTTTATGGTACATATTAAATTAAGGGAGTTTTTATCAGGAAGTGTTATATCCGATAGCTTATTAGCGTCTAATTCCAAAGAAGCGTCAAGCGAACTTTAAAGAAGGGGGTCACTTCAGAAGAAATGTCCCAGCTTAGGGGGCGCAGCCGTTAAAACCAAGACGGTCTTACGGCCGAAGAGCTTTTTGCAATTAGATGCGTTGAAAATTTGGGGGGAGTTTTATGGAAAACAGCAAAACAATAGTAATTGCTCTGGGAGGCAACGCCATACTGATGCCGGGGCAAAAAGGTACGGCAGAGGAGCAAATGGAAAATGTTAATAAAACATGTGTTCAGGTTGCCCAAATGGTTAAAAAAGGCATGAGGGTAGTTATCACCCACGGGAACGGACCTCAGGTGGGGAATATACTGATACAAAACGGCTCCGCAACTGAGAGGGTGCCTGCAATGCCGCTTTATATATGCGGGGCCCAAAGCCAGGGGCTCATTGGTTATATGATTCAGCAGCAGCTTGTGAATAAGTTTCAGGAAATGGGAATAGAAAAATCTGTGGTTACATTGGTCACACAAATGGTGGTAGATAAAGAAGATGCCGCATTTAAAAACCCTTCAAAGCCTATAGGACTTTTTTATTCAAAGGAATATGCCCAAAAAGCAATGGATGAAAAAGGGGAGTACTGGATTGAAGATTCGGGCAGAGGTTGGAGAAAGGTGGTTCCTTCGCCTGAACCCATAAGGATTGTGGAAATAGATTGCATATTGAATCTTATAAATAATGGCTCAATCGTCATAGCAAACGGCGGCGGAGGAATACCCGTAATTGAAAATGAGGGAAAATACAAGGGAATTGAAGCCGTTATAGATAAGGATTTCGGAGGAGCAAAACTGGCTTTATATGTAAATGCCGATGCCTTTATGATACTTACGGATGTACCTAAGGTTTATATAAATTATAAAAAGCCGGAACAAAAACCTTTGGACGAAGTATCTGTGGATGAAATTGAAAGGCTTCAAAAAGAAGGCCATTTTAAAGCCGGAAGTATGGGGCCCAAGGTGGAGGCCTGCAGAAGATTTGTAACAGCAGGGGGCAAAAGAGCCATCATAACCTCTTTGGATACCGCCCTTGAAGCGTTAGAGGGAAAAGCAGGGACCAGGATAGTAAAATAATTAAAGATTAGAGGGTAGACAATGCAAAAGATAAATTTTACAGAGACGGTGCTAAGAGACGCCAACCAGTCTCTCATTGCTACAAGGCTGCCTTTTTCAAAGATGGAACCTATCTTAGACAGACTGGATAAGGCAGGCTATTATTCCATAGAAGCATGGGGCGGGGCCACATTCGATGCCTGCCTTCGGTTTTTAAACGAAGACCCCTGGGTGAGGCTTAAAAATATTAAAAAATATTTGCACAAAACGAAAATCCAGATGCTTTTAAGGGGGCAGAATATATTAGGATACAAGCATTATCACGATGATGTTGTTCGCTTATTCATATATAAGGCAGTAGAGAACGGTGTAGATATAATAAGGGTATTTGATGCTTTAAACGACATGGCAAATGTTGAAACAGCTATGAAGGCCATAAAGGCAGCCGGCGCCCATGCTCAAGGGGCCATATCCTATACCATAAGCCCGGTACACGATACAGGGCATTTTATTAAGACAGCATCCATATTTAAGGAAATGGGAGCAGACTCAATTTGTATAAAAGACATGTCGGGGCTCATTCTTCCTGGTGTGTGCCGTGACCTTGTCAAAGCTCTTAAAAGTTCTGTGGGCCTGCCTGTATTTCTTCACTCCCACTGCACAACAGGCATTGCGCCCCTTAGCTACATGGAGGCCGTTAAAGCTGGAGTGGACGGAATTGACACCGCCCTTGCACCCTTTTCCATGGGAAGCTCCCAGCCGGCAACGGAATCAATGTACTATTCCTTTTCCGATATGGGATATGACACAGGACTTGATATAGATGTAATCAACAGTATAAGCGAGTATTTCCTTCCTATTAAAGATGAATATATTAAATCCGGTCTTTTAGACCCCAAAGTTTTAGGCGTTGATGCAAATGTATTGAAATATCAGATTCCCGGCGGAATGCTTTCAAATATGATTTCCCAGTTAAAACAGCAAAATGCGGCCGGAAAGTTATCCGAGGTTTTAAAGGAAATACCCAGGGTAAGAGAGGATTTAGGCTATCCGCCTCTTGTAACTCCCACCAGCCAGATAGTAGGAACCCAGGCCGTTTTGAATGTATTGACAGGAGAGCGCTACAAGGCCGTAATAAAGGAAGTAAAAGCTTATTTAAAAGGGGAATACGGAAAAGCTCCAGGAGTGGTAAATGAAGCATTGAAAAACAAAATGCTGGGAGGAGAAAAGCCCTATGAGGGAAATTATAAAGATTCATTAAAGCCTGCATTGGAAAGCGCAAAGAAAGAATTAGGAACTTTAGCACAAAAGGATGAGGATGTTTTATCCTATATTCTTTTTCCTCAGATTGCAAAGCCCTTCCTGGAAAAAAGAAAAGAGGAGTTTTTTCAATCTGTATATAAACAGATAAATATAGAAGGGGTATAATTATATTAGAATAGTAATGTAAAATTTATCCTGTGAAGGTGTTTGAGTTGATAAAAACCAAGCTTAAGAAAATAATTATAACCTTCATGATAATAGCTTGTTTAGGTGTGCTGAAATATATTGGAGCATTGCCATATATCGTTGCAAGGTTCGTTGCTTCAGTCTATGTAGCAGCTTCTTACCCAACGGGGGGGTTTAAATTCCATAGAGCAGAATATGCATATGGTTTTGGTGATTATTCGGTGCAATATATAGATAAAGAAGGAAGAGGTTTAGGGCTTTTAATGTGTCCGAAGGAATTCCCTGTTTTCATCCGGTCGGATTCCATAAAGGGCGGAGGTTAAGCAGAGCTTTAATTCAATTTTTTTTCTTTTTAAAGACGCTGCTTATCTTTTTTTCTTTTTTTGAGAGCATATCCTTTATATTTCGTCTGTGGACATACACAGATAACATGGGTATAAAAATAGAAATAAGTACAATATTCAAATCATATTTTAAAATATATAAGGCCAATGGCAAAAGGGCTATGGCAATCATTGATGCCAAAGCAATATAATTTGTAATCAGTGCTAAGATTACAAGTATCAAACTTATTGCAATACATATTCTATAATCCAAAATTAAGAGCATGCCTAAGGTTGTCGCAGTTCCCTTTCCTCCTTTGAAATTCATATAAAAAGGAAAATTATGCCCCAGTATTGCTCCAAGACCCAATAGAAGATTGAGCATTGGAGAAGTATTAAAATAATACTTTGCTATAGCCATGGGAATTATGATTTTAAATATATCCCCTAGAAAGGTCATGAAACCAAGCTTCCAGCCAAAGGTCATGACCATGTTTGAGGTGCCTGCGTTTTTGCTTCCTGTATCCCTTATATCCGATTTTTTTATTACCTTGGATATTATATATGATGTTTGAAAGCATCCGAATAAATAACCTGCCAAAATTGCTAGTACATTCATGTATGTTCACCTTTAATTTATATTAGTAGATAAAATTTAATTCTCAGCCTGGGCGCGTTCTGTGTTCAGAAAACTTTTTGGTATAAGCTTAATTATCTTGCTTCCGTAAGGCATGAGCTTTATATCCTGAATATCTATGCCTCCGATTTTAAGCATTATCAGGCCGTAGCTTAAAGCGCCTATAGCTATTGCAATTATTGTTGACAGGGCATTTGAAATGTATGCTCCCATAAAAAGCCCTGTAAGCATTGAAAAAAGCTTATAAGAAGCTGCTGCAATAACACCCATGACAGCGGAAGCTAAAAAGGGACGTCCCACTTGGTTTTTAATTTTGATTCCTACCGGCACGAATTTTTTAATGTATTTAAAATTAATAAAGATGGCAATTATATAGCATACTATGGTGCCGATTACTGCACCCCTTATATTAACCTCGGGCACAGCTATGAGAAAATAATTTATAAATATCTTTACGAATATACCGGCGAGCATGGCGATAGTTGACAGCCTTGTTTTATTGACGGACTGAAGAATTCCTGCCTGGACCTGAACTATGGAAACCAGTATTATAACGACAGAGCCTATGGCCATCAAATACCATCCGTCCACATATTCCCCCCCAAAAAGCATTAAAAATACCGGCTTGCTAAGTACCCCCAATCCCACGGCCGAGGGTATGGAAAGCAGCAGGGATACTCTGAAGGTATGGCTTATCTGATCCTTTAACAGCTTGAAATTTTTTAATGCAATTGTTGAGCTGAAGGTCGGTATTGTGGCAATGTGCAATGCTGCTGTAATTGCAAGAGGCACGTTTAAAAGCTGTGTGTACTTACTCAAAACTCCGTACTTTATATAAGCATCTGCCGATGAAAAGCCGGCAGCAATGAGGCGCTGGTTTGTATTCCACAAGTCAACTACGTCCCCACCGAATACCACCACCGAGTTAAAGGCAATGGGAAGGGCATAGGCCAACAGCCTGTATGCCAAGGCTCTGTATCTTATGGTCATCAAATCGTCGGGGGTGTTTCTTAAAAGAAAATTACGGTCCTTTTTAAAGGCACGGTTTAAATAAAGGGCGCTTCCCAGGGAGCCCAGTGTGGTTCCCACAGTTGCACCGGCACAGGCCCAATCCAGACCGTAGGGCTTTAAAAGTAATGCAAATATAAGGGACAGCACCACATTTAAAAATTGCTCTATTACCTGGGACATGGCTGTTGGCTTCATGTCTGAATGGCCGTTGAAATATCCCCTGTATGTACAGGAAATGGCGGAAAATAGCATTGTAGGGGCTAGGGCAAGTATAACCCGGTATGAACGGTCAAAGCCGATGGCATTTGTTATGTGACCGGCGAAAACCACTGTTATAACAGTCATGAAAAGCCCGTAGCATGTTAATAAGAGCCGTGCAATTCTGTGGCTTCTTCTTGCATTTCTGAAATCATCGTGGGCCAGAAGTTCTGCTTGAAGCTTCGAAATGGCAATGGGAAAGCCCGAATTTGTCAAAACGTAAATAAACACATATATCCGATATCCGGCGCTGTATATGCCATATCCCTCTTCGCCTATAATCTGTAAAAGTATGGGTACATATAAAACTGAAAGTACTTTATTTAAAATTCCTGCCGCGCTTAAAACGGCAAAGCCTTTTGTAGCTGAAGAACTTTTGCTCATGTTTTACCTCTCGATTTCTATTCCTTATTAACGCAGTTAATAATTGACTATGTTAATATTATTGCAAAATATTACATGGTGCAACGGCTCCAAAGTGTATTATAACAGAAATTATTTCGACATGAAAATTTACGCAGTAATCATTATGTCATATTTTTTTCTGCTTTCATTTCATGATACCATAAAGTAGCACAAGTAGAATACCAAAGTTTAAAATGGAAATGCTTTGAATTTACAGTATGTGCATAATGTGTAAAGTGAAAAAATAAATAACAATATGGATTAAATATATCTTATTTACCAAATTAATATGAACAAATTGTTCAAAAAAGTTAAAAAAAGTGTAGGACAAACATATTTAAATGTTCTATAATATAAAATTGTAGATGTATTTTTAATGTCAATTCTTGTGCCCAAAAGCAATGGCCCCAAAAATTATTTTATAATTTTAATAATATTTATTATCTCTAAAGGGAGGATTGGACAATTTGTGCGATGGATGTGAAAAAAAGCTGGAAAACAGCTTTGAAGACAAAACAGTTGATCTAGGCATGTTGGATCCAATATTAGATGAATTCAAGGGACAAACCGGAAGCGTTATAAGTATCTTGCAGAAAACTCAGGACGTTTACGGTTTCTTGCCGTTGGATGCCTTAAAGTATATTGCAGATAAAACCGGCAATAAAAGGGCAAAAATATATGGTATTGCAACATTTTATGCCCAATTCAGGCTTGACCCCGTTGGAAAATATGTTATTCTTCAATGCCAGGGTACCGCCTGTCACGTAAATGGTTCAAAGGAAGTAAGCTATGCCATTTGTGATGAGTTAAATATAAATCCCGGTGGCACGACCGAAGACAACATGTTTACTGTCGAAGACGTTGCATGTCTTGGCTGCTGCAGCCTTGCACCTGTAATAATGATTAATGGTGAAGCATATGGAAAATTGACTCCGGATAGCGCCAGGAAGATTATAAAGGACATATATAACAAAGAAAAAGAAGGTGCTGTATCATGAAGATTAAGGTAGGTTTAGGCAGCTGCGGTATCGCCTCAGGCGGTAAAAAGGTATTGGATAAATTGGAGCAGGAGCTTACAGGCAATAATCTTAATATAGAAGTTGAAGCAACAGGCTGCGTGGGAATATGCTTTTATGAGCCTCTGGTAGATGTAATAGACGGTGAAAACACATACACATACGGAAATGTTACACCGGAAATCGTAAGCGAGATAGTTGAAGGCCATCTTGTAAAAGGTGAACCTGTTGAAAAGTATATAGTGTCCAGTACATTAAAACCCCTTCCCATTTTTAAGAACCAGGTGAGAATTGCTCTTAAAAACTGCGGAAAAATCAATCCCGAAAGCCTTGATGATTATCTTGCAACCGGCGGTTACGGTGCCCTTTCAAAGGTTATCAAAGAAATGACTCCTGAAACTGTTATAGAAGAGATTAAGATATCAGGCTTGAGAGGAAGAGGGGGAGCCGGCTTCCCGACATGGTTCAAATGGGATGCTGCCCGCAAATCAAGGGGCGACGTTAAATACATGGTATGTAACGCCGACGAAGGAGACCCGGGTGCATTCATGGACAGATCTGTATTGGAGGGAGACCCTCATGCAGTTCTTGAAGGAATGGCAATAGCAGGTTACTCAATTGGCGCTAAAGAAGGCATTATATACTGTCGCGCCGAGTATCCCCTTGCTATCGAAAGATTGGAAAATGCAATAGCTGATGCCAAGGAAAGAAATTACCTTGGAAAAGGAATAATGGGTACTAAATTTGATTTTGATATCAAGATTAAAAAAGGTGCCGGAGCCTTCGTTTGCGGTGAGGAAACAGCTCTTATTGCATCACTTGAAGGTGAAAGGGGTATGCCAAGGTTGAAGCCTCCATTCCCTGCACAGTCAGGCTATTGGGGTAAACCTACTAATATAAATAACGTTGAAACCTTTGCAAACGTAGCATGGATTATACAAAACGGCGGAGCCGCTTTTGCAGCTATGGGTACAGACAAGAGCAAAGGAACAAAGGTTTTCGCCCTTGCGGGAAAAATCAAAAACGGCGGTTTGGTTGAAGTCCCCATGGGTATGCCCCTTAGAGAGGTTATATTCGATATCGGCGGCGGAATCAAAAAGGACAAGCAATTTAAAGCTGTTCAGATGGGAGGACCTTCGGGCGGATGTATCCCTGCAGCCCTTCTTGATACAACAGTTGACTATGAGTCAATAAACAAGACAGGAGCCATAATGGGTTCCGGCGGTATGATAGTCATGGACGAAGATACCTGTATGGTTGATATGGCCAGGTTCTTCTTGGACTTTACCTGCAAAGAATCCTGCGGAAAATGTACCTACTGCAGAATTGGTACGAAGAGAATGCTTGAAATATTAGAGAGGATTACTCAAGGAGAAGGCAGAGAAGAGGATATCGCCGAATTGGAAGAACTGGCTGTAAGCGTAAAAGACGGTTCTTTATGCGGACTTGGACAGACTGCTCCTAATCCTGTATTGACTACTTTAAAGTATTTTAAGGATGAATATTTGGCTCACATCATAGATAAGAAATGCCCGGCAAAATCATGTAAGGCGCTTCTCACATACAGCATCCTTGATACAAAATGCGTTGGATGTACATTGTGTGCAAGAAAGTGTCCTACAAGCGCTATTTCTGGGGAAACTAAGAAGCCCCATAGCATCGACCAGTCAAAATGCATCAAATGCGGTAACTGCTTCAGCGTATGCCGCTTTGGCGCAGTACAGATGGATTAAGGAGGGGAAAAGGGCATGTCAGTGATTAGAATTAATATAAATGACAGGGAAATAACTACAAGCGATGACAGATATCTTCTTGATATTGCGCTTGAAAACGGTATAGAAATACCTCATCTTTGCCATGACGAGCGAATCAAGCCTTATGGTGCTTGCGGTATGTGCGTGGTAGAGATTGAAGGAAGCCCGAAACTGCAGAGAGCATGTGCTACCCTTGCAGCAGACGGTATGGTAATAAAGACCCACACAAAGAGAACCGACTCAACCCGTAAAAGTGCATTAAGGCTTTTATTATCAGACCACAGGGGAGACTGCCGTCCTCCTTGCGTTCAAGCTTGTCCTGCAAACACAGATTGCCAGGGCTATGTAGGACTTATTGCAAACGGACAGTACAGGGAATCCGTTGAGCTTATAAAAGAACAGCTTCCTTTCCCGGCAAGTATCGGAAGAGTATGCCCCCATCCATGTGAAAAGGCATGCAGAAGACACCTAGTGGAAGAGCCCGTTTCAATAGCTGCCCTTAAGGCTTTTGTCGGTGATATAGACCTTCAGGGCGAAGGCTTCATTCCTGAAGTAGGCAAGGAAACAGGCAAGAAGGTTGCCGTTGTAGGCGCAGGTCCTGCAGGATTAACAGCAGCCAGCTTTTTAAGGCGTTTCGGCCATGAAGTTGTAATATACGAAGCAATGCCGGCTCCCGGCGGTATGTTAAGGTACGGTATTCCTCAATACAGGCTTCCGAAGGATATACTGGATGCGGAAATCAACCTTATCGAAAGAATGGGAGTAGAAATAAAATACAATACCAAGGTAGGAACAGATGTAACTATCGATTTCTTAAAGAAGCATTATGATGCGGTATTCCTTGGAATCGGTGCATGGGAAAGCTCCAGCTTAAGATGCAAAGGCGAGGACATGGAAGGCGTTTTAGGCGGTATCGACTTTTTAAGAGAAGTTACCATGAACAATAAAGTAACTATTGGCAAGAAGGTATTGGTAGTAGGCGGCGGTAACACTGCCATGGACGTTGCCAGAACAGCCGTAAGGTTGGGTGCCGAAGAAGTATCCGTATTATACAGGCGTACCCGTGAAGAAATGCCTGCTGAAGATATAGAAATAGAAGAAGCTGAAGAAGAAGGCGTTATATTCAATTTCCTTGTTGCTCCAGTAGAAGTTGTAGGTGACGGAACAAAAGCAACAGGAATAAGATGTGAAAAAATGCGCCTGGGCGAAGCGGATGCATCAGGAAGACGCAAGCCCGAACCAACAGGAGAAGAAATAGTCTTCGAAGCAGATACCATCATAGCTGCCATAGGACAACAGGTAAATGCAAGAAACATCGAAGGACTAAATGTTGGCAGGAGCGGAAATATAACAATAGATGAAAGCACATTTGAAACAAATATCCCCGGAGTATTTGCCGGCGGAGACGCAGCAACCGGTCCTAAGATTGCAATAGCAGCAATAGCTCAGGGCAAGGATGCAGCTGTTGTTATAGACAGCTACCTCAATGGTAAAATCGTACCTGTTCACAAGCCTAACTATGTAAAACAGGATGATATAACCTCCGAGGATTTTGCAGACCGTGAAAAGTGTGCAAGGGTTAAAATCAAGACTGTGGACAGCGGCCTAAGAAGGACTAACTTCACACAGGTTGCATACACAATGACTGAAGAAGAAGCAAGAAAAGAAGCTTCACGTTGCTTAGAATGCGGATGCCGTGACTTCTTTGAATGCCAGCTTATAAACTACGTCCATGAATATGATGTCAACACTGACGAAAAAATGGGCGAAAAGCATAAGAGAAAAGAAATTGATGAACATCCATTTATCGAACGCAACTCAGACAAATGTATACTTTGCGGATTGTGCGTAAGGGCATGTGACGAAGTTATGGGCGTTACTGCATTAGGTTTGGTAAGCCGTGGCTTTGACACAATAGTTAAGCCGGAATTTAAAATGCCTCTTTCTGAATCAGAATGTATATCCTGCGGACAGTGCGTATCCGTGTGCCCCGTTGGTGCTTGCATGGAAAAACAGGCAGTTTACAAACAAATTCCTGTTAAGCTTGAAGATACAAATACAGTGTGCAGCTTCTGCGGCGTAGGATGTAATCTTACACTTCAGACAAATGGCAATTTCGTATACAGGTCCGTACCGAACAAGGGTATTGAAGAAGGCTTATTGTGCGCAGCCGGAAGATTTGGAATTACTCATATAAATGATGTAGACAGGCTCAAAAAGCCGGTTATAAGAATAAAAGGCCACAGCAGCGAAGCAGATTGGGATGAAGCAGTATTAAACCTAGTTAAGAAGCTTCAGGCTGTAAGGGCTAAATACGGTGATGACAGCATAGCATTTGCAGTATCACCAAGGCTTACAAACGAAGAAGTCATGGTAGTTAAAAAGGCTGCTGAAAAGCTTGGAACAAGCATTATAGGTTCTTTCTCCTTGAATTCCCAGTCAGGATTAAAGGATATATTCGGTTACGATGCATCAACTAACAGCTATGAGGAGCTTAAAAATGCAGACCTCATACTCTCAGTTGGTAAAGTGGCTGAAAATCATCCGGTTTTGGGAATAAAGGTTAAGAATGCAGCAGCAGGCAAAGCTAAGCTTATTACAGTTAGCGAAGGCAGAACCCGCATGGAAGAATGGGCTGATGTAAGCTTAAATACTTCCAATGGTGCAGACCTGTTAAAGGGAATTATGAAAGCGCTAATTGAAACTGGCGCTGTAAACGAAGCAGAAGTTTTAAAAACTGCTGTAGGATATGATGAGCTAAAAGCATTTGTTGCTGATGCGGTTGTATCTGAAGAAGCTAAGAATATAGCTAAACTTTACGGCGATTCCAAGAAACCTGTCATAGTTGTGGATGAAGATACTGTAACAGGCACAGGAATTGACCTTTTAGCTGACATCGCTGCTATAACAGGCAAGGTAGGCAAGCCTCACAGAGGAATAATAGTTGTAAGGTCCAAGAGCAACAGCCAGGGATTGGCAGATTTAGGTGTTGATAAATCAGGCGAAGAACTGATGGAATTAATCGCTGAAAAGAAGGTTAAGGCCCTCGTATTGCTGGGTGAAGACTTAGCCGGCGACGATAACACATTGAATCAGCTAAAAGACATTGAATTCCTTGCAGTAGGAGATATGTTCATGACTGTGACTGCAGCTATGGCAGATGCAGTGCTTCCTTTGGTAAGCTTTGCAGAAACCAATGGTACAATAACAAGAAGTGACAGGAAGGTTCAGGAGCTTAAAGCTGCTGTTAAATCACACACAGGCAAGACAAACCTTGAACTGTTCCTTGAAATTGCAGGACTTTTAGGTGTTAACTTAAAAACTGCAAGGGATGTCAAGGCTGCGATTGCCCTTGAAGTTCCGGGATATGAAAAGCTGACTGAAGATACAGATTTCTACACAGCTGACAAACAGTCCCTTTACTCCGAAGGTTTCATGACAACTGATGAAAAGATACACTTATCAGTTCCATGTGCATGCTGCGCAACAGAAATATTCAAAGATAGAGTAGTTTACGATACAATAGACAAGCAGTTCTTAAACTACATGAAAGAAAAAGGAATAGCAAGATAAATATAAATGCAAGGCCAAAGGCAGACAGCAAAATTTTGCTGTCTGCCTTTTTTGAGGAGCAACTTAAGCAGCTGCTGGGCTTAAACGCTTTTCATTATGCCATTATCACATAAACAAAGCTTTATCAGCACCCAGAGCGCCGATTACTATATTTTGCAAAGCCTCCATATAGCATTCCTGTGCCTCTGAAGTTTCCATATAGTCATTATAATAGGCACTGCTCGATACCCCTACAATGGCACGGATTAATATATCTGCCGTTTCCAGCGGGTGCTTTACGTGGAATACCTCCTCATTGACGCCTTGTTTTATAATTTCTGCGAATAGAGGAACTATTTTTTGTGAGGATGACACGATATATTTATATTGGAAAATATCTGACTGCATGAGTTTAGCCAGAAGTCCGGCATATTCCAGCTTTGAGGATTGGAACTTGTTTTTTTGCTTGTTAAACAATTTGAATTTTTCAACGGCGTTAAGCTTCGGGTTGTCTACTGCAGGCTTTAAAAAATTGACCGCGTCATCCATCAGCCTTTCGATGCTTGAGCATAATATATCCTCTTTTGATTTAAAGTAATGATAAAATCCGCCTTTGGATATGCCGGATGCACTTAATATATCCTCAATACTTGTTTGCTCATATCCCTTCTCAATAAAAAGCTTCTCAGCTATATCCAGTAACTCCAGTTTCTTTTTTTCATGGTTTGTATTCGGTCTTGCCATATCATTCTCCTACACTTTTTCCGCAACGCATATTCTTTCAATGGGTGTTGTCTTCAATGTTCTGCCAGTTGGCTTAATATAGCTATCCGCAAGGTCAGCAGAGCTTTTATCTTCAATCAGCCGCCAACCATATTTTTCAAGGACTGACGGCAATTCGTCCGGATTTATGCCATAGACCCAGATTTTATCCTTCAGAACATACTTCTCGTAAGCTTTTTCCCAATCATACATGACCTTGCCTTGAATAAAATCCTTTAATACATAGGTGAAGGCCAGCTTGCTGCCCGCCTCGGCATTGGAAAGGAAGTCAAAAACTGATTCGATACCTTCCTGTGTAAGATATTGGGTTACTCCTTCCCATATAAAAAAGGTCATAGCATTTTTAGGATAGCCCTTTGAAGATAAAACATCCGCTATACTATCATGGTCAAAATCGATTGGGGTGAGAAACAGGTTTTTTGGGAATACAGTCAGAGCTTTTGCAATCTGAGAACCCTTAGAGGAAATAATAGCGCTCTGATCAAGTTCCCATACAGGGATGTTCTTGAGCTCGGGAATGCGGAAAAACCGGGAGTCGGCTCCAGCACCTAAATTTACTACTGCTGACATGTTTGGAACAGAGTCACGCAGTTTTTCATCAATATAGCGTTTACGAATCAGCATACCGGCCCACATTCCCGGTATATCACGCTCACTTCCTTTTATCATCCATTGACGCATTTTCGGAAAACGCATCAGTGAGACAAAAGTCCTAAGACCCGGCGATAACATTTTTATGGCAAAATCGTCATTGATTACTCGTTGTTCCTCGCTGTAATACTGTTCGGCAGCAATCAAAAAAGTCGGTCCTGCGCCGGTTTTTGCTGCTCCTTCAGACATAAAATCACTCCATTTCTTAAATAAATAAACCGACTGCGGTTTAATAATAATTATAATGCTTTTATTGCATTCTGTCATTATCTTATTGTCTTTCTTTTCAATCCTCTGCATGTTACAGGATGTCATTTGCAGCTTGGTATACCATCGCTTCAAATTACGAAAAATATATGCTATGGTTTTAATAGAAACCCATTATAAATGGGAGAAAGATGGTGTAGGCAGTGAAAATCCGTGTAGAGCATGGCGAATTCCCGGAAAATGAAATCATACTGCGCTGTAAAGAGTTAGATGAAGAAATAATGGAAATATTGGCCCTTTTGCGGGAGCGCTCAGCAAAAATCGCGTGTTTTAAAGATGGAGAGACTCACTTTTCTGCTGCTGACGGATATTTTTATGCTGAAGCGGTGGATGGGAAAGACCTTTCTTTATGCCACCGACTCAGTATTTGAAACCCACCACAGCCATTGAAATACGGCTGTACCACAATGTTTATCCCTCATACCGCAGACCAGCCCTTATGGGATAGGCTTATGAACCGGTTGGGCGCCGGACAGAGAGGCATTGGGTAAACAAACTGTCAGGACAAAACCTTGAACCAAAAATCCTGGATGTATATAATAACGAAATTTATAAAAAAAATACACTCCGCTTATCAGAAAAAATAAGGGGTTAAGATTTCAGTAATGCTTTGTACCAAGCAATTATCACATAAATTAATGGGGGACTATATATCCTGCAATAAAAAGCAGGTTATGTATACAACATAACCTGTTTTGCTTCCTTGGAACCGCCATTGCAATAGCTGGTTAAAAAATATAATGAGGTATTTATTTTTTAACTGATTTTAATGTAAGCACATATTCGGGATCTAAGAATTTATCCTTTTCTGCCTTTAAATCTAATGCAAATTGCTGATAATTCTGGGATGCCGACTGATAAACCATATTTGCGTCATTATATAATCGGTTTATATCTTCCTCGTTTCTAACCTGGGTTACAGCCTGTGAAGGCTCAGAACCCCTTGTGGCCGGACCTTGATATCCGTTAGGATCAGGTATACCCATCTCATCATATATATTTGTTTCCATGTCCGTGCCGCCTGCATCTATATCCCGCTCATCACCGGGTTTGACCGAATTAAAGTTCATTTCTGTAACGGCCGCATATCTTAACTTAGAATAATAATCCAGCATTTCATCTAAAATTGGACTAAATCTGGCATTAATGGATTTCAGTTCTGTAGGAACGGTCTGTTTTATATAATTTTCCTTAACGGTATTTATAATGCCCTCGCTTGCATCTATTTTTTCAAACAGTGCGTCCCAGGGTTCCTGGTTGTTTCTTATGGAAATAAGTATCTGATTGAAATCAGCCGCTGCCGTATCATAGGTGGAAAACAGCATGGCCATGCTATCAAAATACTCTGTAAAAGAAGCAATCAAAGCAGATACCTGTGCATATTGGGCTTGCTTTTGCGCCACCCAGGGCTGGAGCCTTGAAGATAAGCTCAAAATCTCATTGGGCAAGGTAAAGCTTAAATCTTCGGTTTCTACAGTGGCGTAATTGTTCATGCATTCGTCGATATATTCCGACAGCTGGTCCATACTTTCCTGTACATCAGCGCTTGCCGGGTTTTTTAAAATGGCCTCCAGCTGGTCGTATACCTGTTTGTTTATCCTTATGGCATCCCCTAAAGATGCATGAGACTGCGCATAAACCGAAGGCGCTGAAATCTTATCATAGCTTTTGGCTATAGTATTTAAAGCATTCCGGGCTGCCGGAGTTTCTTTAAGTATATCCGTAATCAAAAGTGTTTCGGTATCAGCCTTTATGGCTGCCGCTACTTTATCGTTGGCTTCTTTTACCTCCTGGTGAAGCTGCGAAATGGAGCTTATATATTCATCGCTGGATGAACCCATAGACCGTTGATAAGCAAAATATGCCGCAAAAATACCTGCTCCTGCGAGGATTACTGCAATCAAAAGCCCAAAAATAAGGGCCTTTGCTCCTCTGCCTTTTTTAACTTTCTCTTCTTCATAATATTCTTCTTCTGTCCCTGAAGCTGTTTCCTCATAAGCTTTTACTTTTTCCTTAATTTTATCCGGCTCATTATCTATAGTCCTTAATTTTGCCGGCCCCTTGATAAAATCCGGGGTAGGGTGTTTCGTTTCATTTATCTTTTGAATGTATGTAGTTTCATCATTTTCAAAAGAGTATTTATTCTTTCCTGCTATTGTCATGGACCTGCCACAATTAGGGCAGAAGGTGTAGTGTGGATCAAGTTTCTGCCCGCATTTTTTGCAGTTCATAATAGTCACCTGCCTAAATACGTATTTGAAACACATAAATTTTTTTACAAGTTTAATTATAAACCAGAACTGTCATATTATCTAGGAAATTATATACAAAATCCTTCAATAAATTAATTATAAAATATTGTAAATAGCCCTTTTTCGACTATATTAAGTCACTGCTCATATAATATTAATCAAAAAACTATATGCATTTATACTACAGTACTTAAAATTGGTGTATAATTATAGATATGTGTTAGATTTATTGAAATTCAAAGCCTAGAGCATAATTTTAAGAGGTGGTTTAGCTGATGTTTGAGACATACATAGCAAGTCTTTTAAGCTTGCTTAAGCATATTACCATAATCAATATTATCGATATTTTAATCGTAAGTTATATTTTTTATAAGCTCTTCATGCTTATCAGCCGGACAAGAGCGGAGACTCTTATAAAAGGACTTATTCTTATTTTGGTTATCATGAAGGTCAGTGAATTTGCAGGGCTTATTACCCTTTACTGGATTATTCAAAATACTATCACAGTAGGATTTATGGCACTTATAATAATTTTTCAGCCTGAATTGAGGCGTGCTCTTGAGTACTTTGGCAGAAGCCGGTTCCTTTCTAAAACACTGGAATTCAACGATGAGGAGCTTAACAGCTTTATGACCCACATAGTAGAGGCTGTAATCAATCTCTCAAGCGAAAAGACGGGAGCTTTGATTGTAATTGAGCAGGAGACGGGCTTAAACGACTATATTGAAAGCGGAGTTAAGCTGGATGCAGTAATTTCTGCACAGCTTTTGGAAAACATATTCGTCGAAAATACTCCTCTCCATGACGGCGCCGTAATTATAAGAAACAACAGGATTGCATCTGCAGCCTCTTTTCTTCCCCTGACAGAAAATTATAATCATAACAAGCAAATGGGGACAAGACATAGGGCTGCCCTCGGCATATCCGAAAATTCCGATGCCATTGTAATTATAGTGTCAGAGGAAACAGGCAATATTTCCCTTGCCATTAACGGTAAGCTGACAAAAAATTACAACGCTGAAAGGCTGAAGGATATACTCATAAGAATAATGAAGCACAGAATGTCTAAGCGGTCTATGACTTTATGGGGGAGGGCTAAGGCGTGGATAAGACAAAAACAAGGGATATAACTGTCAGGGTTTTTGCTGTATTGATTGCATTCGTATTATGGATATATGTGGCAGCTGATGATAATCCCGAAATGTCAGTTGAAATACCGCAGATTCCCGTGAAGCTTACAAATATTGAAACCCTTCAGCAGCAGGGACTGATTTTAATCGGAAACCCTAACGATTATACAATTAAAATTCCCGTCAAGGGAAGAAGCCAGGATATACGCCAGATAAGGGCCCAGGATTTTATTGTGGAAGCTAATTTAGGTATAGGGTCCAGGTTTAAGGGCGAAAACAATATTCTGGTTGAAATAAAGGATAAGCCAGGCGGAGTTCAAATTTCCAACCAGTCCATATATATAAAGGTGGAATTGGATGAGCTGGTGGAAAAAAGCCTTCCTGTAACATTAAGCTTGCAGGGAAATTTGAAGGAAGGCTATGCCAGGCTTAATGAGAGTATAAAGCCTGCTCAGGCTATCATAAGAGGAGCTGCCAGGTATATCGGCAGAGTAAATTCCGTTGTGGCTAAGCTTGACATAAATGATGCAGTTTCGGATATTCAAACCTCTCTTCCGTTACAGGTACTGGACAAGGATGGAAAGGTCGTAGGCGAAGTGGAATGTATTCCAAGGACCGTTGATGTTACTGTTCCCATAAGAAAATCCAAGGTAGTACCTATTAATATAAGATTAACCGGAAGGCTTCCAGAAGGTGTATTTTTAATAGATACGGTATCAGACCCGGCAAATGTTACCATAACCGGTGAGGAAGATATAGTAAACAGCATCACAGCTATTGATACGGCACCTATAAATTTTGATGATATAAACTCATCTGTTACAAGGCAGGTAAACATCAATATACCTGAAGGGGCAATGGTAATTGAGAACATACAGGCTGTAAACGTACATGTAAACGTAGAGAAGACCATAAACAAAACCTATAATGTGCCCATGGAATATTTTAATCTGCCTGGAGGGTTAACGGCTGACTTTTTGACAAATACTATAACCATGACATTGTCGGGAAGAGAGAGCATTATAAACCGGACTGCGGCATCAGACATAACTGCAAAGCTGGATTTGGTAGGCATTCCCACAGAAGACGGGGAATATGAATTCAGCCCTCAGCTAAACTTCCCCGAAGAGCTTGTGTTAAGGGAAGTAAACCCTCAAAGGGTAAAGGTTAGAATTACGAAAGAGCAGGGATAGTATGACTATCAGGATAAATAATTTAAGGCTTGATCTGGAGCAGAATATTGAAGAATTAAAGCCCTTAGCCTGTAAAAAATTGAAGGTCAAAAAAAACGATATAAAGGATTTTAAGATAACAAAGGAATCGGTGGATGCAAGGCGTAAAGGCAAAATAGATTTTATATATTCCGTAGAGCTTGTTTTAGACACTGATGAAGAGTCCTATGTAAAGAAGTTGAATGACAGCGATGTTGCATATGAAGAAAGTAAAATTAAGGATGATTTTATACCGGGGGATAAATTATTAAATAATCGCCCCTGTATAGTCGGCAGCGGTCCCGCAGGGCTCTTTGCAGCCTTGAATCTGGCACAAAAAGGATATAGGCCTATAGTCTTTGAAAGAGGCAAAAACGTGGACGAAAGGTCAAACACCGTTCAGAAATTCTGGAGGACGGGGAATTTTGATCCCGAATGCAACGTCCAGTTCGGAGAGGGAGGCGCCGGCACCTTTTCCGACGGAAAGCTGACCACAAGGATAAAGGACAAAAGGTCTTCAATTGTGGTAGAAGAGCTTGTAAAGTACGGAGCGCCAACCGATATAGTATATAACTACAAGCCCCACATAGGCACCGATATATTAAGGAATGTAATTAAAAATATAAGAAATGAAATTATACGTTTAGGCGGAGAGATACATTTTTCTTCCCGCTTGACGGATATAAACATTGAAAACGGCATATTAAAATCCATAAGAATAAACAATAGCACACATATGGACTGTCAGGTCTTAATCCTGGCCATAGGCCACAGCGCAAGGGATACCATTGAGATGATGAACAAAAGGGGAATTAAACTGAGCCCCAAGCCCTTAGCCGTAGGATTTCGCGTGGAACACAAGCAGTCTATGATTGATACGGCTCAGTACGGAAAATTTGCCAGCCACCCGAAATTAAGAGCGGCAGATTATAAGCTCACATACCACAGCAGCAAATTCGAGCGGGGATGCTACAGCTTCTGCATGTGCCCCGGCGGAATTGTGGTGGCTGCGGCCTCCGAGGAAGGAAGGCTGGTAACAAACGGTATGAGCGAGCATGCAAGAGATAAGGAGAATGCCAACAGCGCCCTTGTATGCACCGTAAATGCAAGGGATTTTGCTTCGAAGGATGCTTTATCAGGCATACAATACCAGCGGAGACTGGAAGAGGCCGCTTATAAATTGGGGGGCGGGAATTTTGTGGCTCCCGTTCAGAGAATAGATGATTTTTTATATGACAGGAAAACAGTTAAATTAGGGACTGTAACCCCGTCATATACCAGAGGATACACATTGTCAAACCTGAATGATTGTATACCGGATGAAGTCTCAGCTGTTATAAAAGAAGCCTTAGCCAACTTTGACAGGAAGATAAAGGGCTTTGGAAGCGGAAGCGGAATACTTACAGGGGTGGAAACAAGGACATCATCGCCTGTAAGGATCGACAGGCATGATAACTGCCAGTCCGTTGAGGTAACCGGAATATATCCTGCAGGAGAAGGAGCGGGATATGCCGGCGGAATTGTCAGTGCTGCTGTAGACGGAATAAGGGTATCGGAAGAAATAATGAAAATATATGCCCCGTTTTAGGGGTATATTTTTTTATATACCAGGAAAGTTCTCTTTCCTGGTATATAAAAAACGAGGATTGAAAAGGGCGGGGCGTCCTTGCCGTCAAGGGGGGTACTTCCAAAGGGGAACACAGGTCCACCTTTAGGTAAGTTGCGTAGCAATTTTTTTGTTGCTTCTCAGCGAACAATAGTAGTAATATTTTGCTATTAAACTTTCAGACTATTGTAAAAGTTTTATAATAATTGTTAAAATAATATTGAAAGTATATTTATAAATTTTTTATACAAATTATCTGTAACAAGTAAAGATGAGGATGATTATATGAAACCACGAGAATACATACTTGCAGTTAACCCCGGTTCCACTTCCACAAAGGTTGCTTTATTTGCGGGAGAAACAAATATAAGACAAAAGAGTTTAAACCATTCCCCAGAGGAGATAAAAAAATTCGATAGGATTTCCGGCCAGTTTCAATTCAGGACGGGTATGGTATTGAACTGGCTTAGGGAAGAAGCAATAGAATTAGGCAGCCTTTCGGCAGTTGTCGGCCGTGGCGGCATATTAAGGCCTATGCCCGGCGGAACATATAAAGTAACGGATATAATGATTGAGGATTTAAAATCAGCTTCCAGAGAAGAGCATGCTTCAAATCTTGGTGCCATGATAGCTAAGGCAATTGCCGATAGAGAAGGCATCCCATCATTTATCGTTGATCCTGTTGCAGTAGACGAATTTGAAGATTTAGCAAGAATATCGGGAATGCGGGAAATTCCAAGAAGATCATTAGTACATGCATTGAATGTAAAGGCGGTATCCAGAAGAATTGCAAAGCAGTATAATAAGCGCCTTGAAGATATAAATTTAATAGTTGCACATTTAGGAGGTGGCATAACCATAGCGCCTGTAAGGGGCGGAAAAATAATAGATGCCAACGTGGCAAATGATATGGGGCCCTTTTCACCGGAAAGGGCAGGCGGCGTACCTGTCGGAGATTTAATAAGGCTGATTTTTTCAGGGAAATATAATCAAAAGGAAATAAAGAAAAAGACGGTTGGAGAGGCAGGCCTTGTCGCTTATCTTGGCACTAATGATGCGAGAGAAGTTGAAGACAGGATACGAAAAGGAGATGAGTATGCAAAAATAATCTATGAATCCATGTGTTACCAGGTATCAAAGGAAATAGGCTCCATGGCAGCCGTACTATACGGAAAGGTGGATGCCATTGTAGTTACAGGCGGGCTGGCGTATTCGGAATACTTTGTTAATTATATATCAAAAATGGTAAAATTCATAGCCCCGGTTGAAGTGGTGGCAGGAGAGGATGAGATGCTAGCGCTTGCACAAGGAGCAGCAAGAGTAATTAATGGCGAAGAAATCGCTAAAATATATGAGGATGAGGTGGAAATAAATGATTAAGAGTTTTGATGAGATATTAGCCGCAGTTAAAACCAACAAAACAAGAAGGATTGCAGTAGCCGTAGCTCAGGATGAGCCTGTCCTTGAAGCCATAAGGGATGCCAAAATTTCCGGCGTTGCCGATGCAGTTCTGGTGGGAGACAAGTCCCTTATAGAAGACATCTCAAAAAATATAGGATTAGAAACTAAAGATATTGAGATAATTCATGAACCTGATAATACCAAGGCCTCCAGAATGGCAGTATCGCTGGTATCACAAAAAAAAGCCGATATGGTCATGAAAGGCCTGGTGGATACCGCCACCTTTTTAAAGGCGGTCTTGGATAAGGAAATAGGTTTAAGGACAGGGAAGGTATTATCCAATGTTGCTGTTTTTGACATTCCCGCTCTTAACAGAATATTGATTTTAACCGATGCCGGTATGAACA
Source organism: Oxobacter pfennigii (assembly GCF_001317355.1). Classification (NCBI taxonomy): domain Bacteria; kingdom Bacillati; phylum Bacillota; class Clostridia; order Eubacteriales; family Clostridiaceae; genus Oxobacter; species Oxobacter pfennigii. Next base: position 13,288 of record NZ_LKET01000006.1, on the reverse strand, counting down.
TTGCCCCGGATTTGATGGCCAAAAAACAGATGATTGAAAATGCCGTTTACATAGCTCACAAGATTGGCATAGAGCTTCCCAAGGTTGCGGCAATTTGTGCAGTTGAAACAGTTAATCTGGATATGCCGGCTACCATTGATGCGGCCATATTGTCAAAAATGAATGACAGGGGACAGATTAAAGGATGTATTGTGGACGGACCTCTAGCCGTTGATAACGCCATATCGGAAGAAGCCGCACGGCATAAGGGCATACACAGCCCGGTGGCAGGACATGCGGATATATTAATGGCGCCCAATATCGAAACCGGAAATGCCGTTTATAAGACCTTGAACTATACTACTGATTCCAAAGTGGGTTCTCTTGTAGCCGGCGCAGCTGCTCCTATTATTTTGACCAGCAGATCGGATAGCCCGGAGACCAAGCTTAATTCCATAATTTTAGCATCTGTAGCTGCATCGGCTGCAATTAAATAGGAGGAAAGAGATATGAAGGATTATAGAATGTTGATTATAAATCCCGGATCTACATCTACAAAAATAGGTGTATATGAAAACCTGAAGCCTCAGCTTGTAGAAACCATAAGGCATTCCAGCGAAGAATTGTCAGGATTTAACCACATATCCGAACAATACGGCTTCAGACGCGATGTTATTTTAAAAGTCCTTGAGAGCAAGGGCATAGATATTAAATCAATTGATGCCGTTATAGGGAGGGGCGGACTTTTAAAACCCATGGTCAGCGGTACTTATGAAATAAATGATGAAATGCTTAAAAACTTGAAAGACAAGAACACATCACAGCATGCATCCAACCTTGGAGCGATAATAGCCTATGAAATAGCTTCAAGCATTAATGTGCCGTCCTTTATAGTGGACCCGGTAGTAGTTGATGAGATGGAGGATATAGCAAGGTATTCGGGTATGCCGGAAATAAACAGGAAGAGTATATTTCATGCCTTGAATCAAAAAGCCGTTGCCAAAAGATATGCAAAAGAAAATAACCAGAAGTACGAAGAGCTAAACTTAATAGTTGCTCATTTGGGAGGTGGAATATCCGTAGGTGCTCATAAAATCGGAAGAATTGTGGATGTAAATAACGCACTGGACGGAGAAGGTCCTTTCTCACCCGAAAGATCCGGAGGACTGCCGGTAGGTGAGCTTATAAAATTATGCTTTTCAGGAAAATATACACATGATGAGATAATGAAAAAAGTGGTTGGGAAGGGAGGTCTTACCGCCTACCTTGGTACCAGTGATGCCAGAGCTGTCGAAGAGATGATAAATGACAAGGATGAAAAAGCCAAGCTCATTTATGAGGCCATGGCTTACCAGGTGGCAAAGGAAATAGGAAGCTGTGCCGCGGTACTGGAAGGCAATGTAGATGCTATAATACTTACGGGAGGATTGGCATACAGCCAAATGTTAACCCAATGGATAATGGAAAGAGTGAATTTTATATCTAAGGTAGTTGTATATGCAGGAGAAGATGAACTCCTTGCCCTGGCTGAAGGCGGATTAAGGGTGCTGACAGGAGAGGAAAAGTCTAAAGTTTATAAGTAAGGCAGGTGAAAAGATGCAGGACAGCAGAATAAGGGTATTTTCCGGTCATTTTGGCAGCGGCAAAACAGAGTTTTCCATTAATTATGCTATTAAACTTGCTAAAGAAAATAAAAAAACCTGTATTGTCGATTTGGACACCGTGAATCCTTATTTTTCCGTCAGGGAAGTTAAAGATTATCTGGAATCCCTGAATATAAGGGTGGTATCACCCCATATAAAAATTACCACCGCTGAACTATCCACCGTGCCTTCGGAGGTAATGGCGGTGTTTGACGACAGAAGCTATGAAGTAGTAATAGATGTAGGGGGAGATGAAGCAGGGGCCCAAGTTTTAGGACAGTATAACAGATATTTTAAGCAGGAGCCCTATGATATGTATTTTGTCATAAATACAAACAGGCCTCTGACGGACAACCCGCAAAAGATAATAGATTACATTGACAGCATAGAGAAATCCGCAAGGCTTGAAACAAAATACCTTATAAACAACACCAACATGTCCTATGACACAGCAATTAAGGATATTTTGAAGGGACAGGAAATTATAAAGGAAGTATCCTTAAAGTCAAACAAGCCTATTAAATATACGGCAGTTAGGGAAGATTTGATAAATGATTTACCCCGGGGGATAGAAGGGGAAGTATTTAAACTGAGCATTTTTATGCAGCCTGAGTGGCTGGTACAGGATAATTAGTTAACAAACAAAAAGGATGGTGGTTACCATGCCAAGAGTGTATTTTAACGAGGATAAATGCAAAGGCTGTGGATTGTGCAGAGATGCATGTCCAAAGAAAATTATAGTAATATCCGATAAATTAAACGCCAAAGGATATCATCCGGCGACGGTGTCCAAGGAGGATATGAAGGAATGCATTGGATGCGCTTCCTGTGGGCGAATGTGCCCCGATGTAGTGATAACAGTAGAAAAATAATTTAAGGGAAGGACAAATTAAGTAATGGGGACACAACTAAAGTTATGTCCCGATGTAGGGAGGTTTGAAAATTGGGAGAAAAGGTTCTCATGAAGGGTAATGAGGCCATTGGAGAGGCTGCTATCAGGGCAGGCTGCCAGTGCTTTTTCGGGTATCCCATCACCCCTCAGACAGAGGTTGCAGCTTATATGGCAAGGAAAATGCCCAGGATAGGAAGGGCATATGTTCAGGCCGAAAGTGAAGTTTCGGCTATAAATATGGTTTACGGCGCTGCGGGAAGCGGCGTCAGGGTCATGACTTCATCCTCCAGCCCGGGTATAAGCTTGAAGCAGGAGGGGCTGTCATATTTAGCGGGAGCTGAATTGCCTTCCGTTATAATTAACATCGTAAGAGGCGGTCCCGGATTAGGAGGGATTCAGCCGGCACAGAGCGATTATTTCCAGGCAGTAAAAGGAGGAGGCCATGGAGATTACCGTTTGATTGTTTATGCACCGGCTTCGGTTCAGGAAATGGTAGATATGATTCAGGAAGCCTTTGATGTGGCTGATATATACAGAAATCCTGTTATGGTCATGGGAGACGGTATGATGGGACAGATGATGGAGCCTGTGGAATTCAAGGAAAGGGCCGGGCGTCCGCTGCCTGAAAAAACCTGGGCTGCCACCGGACTTCAGGGAAGAAAAAAGCACAATGTAATAAATTCTCTCTTCCTTGCCCCGGAGGAATGCGAAGACCATAATATAAAGCTTCAGGCAAAATACCGTGAGATAGAGCAAAATGAAGTAAGGTACGAGTTATATAACTGCGACGCCAAATGCGACCTTATATTTGTGGCCTATGGCACGACGGCAAGGATATGTAAAAGCGTAATTAAAATGGCAGACAGGGAAGGCATAAAATTAGGACTGGTTCGCCCCATAACATTGTGGCCTTTCCCAAAGGAAGCCTTTGAAAAAGTAATAGATAAGACCGAACACGGATTTTTATCCGTTGAGATGAGCATGGGACAGATGGTGGAGGATGTGGCGCTTTGCGCTTTAGGAAGAAAGCCCGTATCCCACTTCGGCAGGTGCGGAGGAATGGTGCCCACACCTAAGGAAATATACGACAGGGTAAAGGAATTAATAGCAGGGGGTGCAAGGTAATGACGGTGGTATTTGAAAGGCCAAAGGCTCTCTTGGATGTGGAAATGCACTACTGCCCTGGCTGCACCCACGGTATAATACACAGGCTGGTGGCAGAAGTAATGGATGAATTGGGCATCATAGATAAAACCATAGGGGTTGCCCCTGTGGGATGCTCCGTTCTAGCTTACGAATACTTTGCCTGTGATTTTCACGAAGCCGCCCACGGCCGTGCTCCTGCTGTTGCAACGGGTATTAAAAGGGCGCTGCCTCAAAATATAGTGTTTACCTATCAGGGTGACGGAGATCTGGCGGCTATAGGAACGGCAGAGGCTGTTCATGCGGCGGCAAGAGGAGAAAATATAACTACAATATTTGTAAATAACTGCATATACGGAATGACCGGGGGACAGATGGCGCCTACCACTTTGCCGGGACAGGTGACAGAAACCTCACCCTACGGAAGGGATGTTAAGCTTCAGGGACACCCCATAAGGGTTTCTGAAATGCTGTCAACCTTAGATGGCCCCGCCTTTATAGAAAGGGTATCCGTAAACAATGTGGCTAATGTGTTAAAGGCAAAAAAAGCAATAAAAAAGGCTTTTCAATATCAGATGGAGGGAAAGGGCTATTCCCTGGTGGAAGTGTTATCAATATGCCCCACCAACTGGGGATTATCCCCCCAGGAATCCATGAAATGGCTGGAAGACAATATGATTCCCTACTATCCTTTAGGTGTTAAAAAGGATATAGCCCCGGAGGTGAAATAATTTGTTAAATCAGGAAGTTATTATAGCAGGCTTCGGAGGACAGGGAATACTCTCCATGGGAAAGTTTTTGGCATACGCGGGTATGGATCAGGGACTGAATGTGTCATGGCTTCCCTCCTACGGCCCTGAAATGAGGGGAGGTACCGCCAACTGCTCTGTAATTATTACAGAAGATGAGGTAGGTTCTCCCGTAGTTACAGCCCCTGATTCATTAATAGTAATGAACAGGCCATCCCTTGACAAATTCGAGAACACGGTTTTAAAAGAGGGACTTATAATAATAGACAGCTCTCTTGTTAACAGAGAGGTTAAAAGAAGGGATGTTACGGTTATAAAAATACCGGCATCAGAAGAAGCTGACAGACTGGGGAGCAAAAGGATTGCCAACATGGTGCTTTTAGGTGCCTATGTGGCAAAAACAAATTTAATTCCCATGGAAGCCCTCTTAAAGACATTAAAGGAGCATGGAAAAGAATCTTTTTTTGAAATAAATAAAAGGGCCTTGAAAAAAGGCGAAGAATATATAAAATAGAAAGTGGCTCTATATGAGCCGCTTTTCACATAGGGGGTCTTTTATGGATTGCAAGGAATATTTAAATATGCTGTCGGAGAAATATAAAGGCTATTTTGATGTTAACAGGGATTTTGTGCTGCTGGACTACAAGCTTGATATATTTGCACAATACAAGGCTAAAAGCCATAGGTATTTTTTGAATAAATCCTTAAGTTTAGACAGCTATGAAAATTTTGAATACTGCCTGGTTAAATGCTTTGATGAAGGCATAAATATAAAGGGTCCGGATGAATTTACCAGTTACCTCATTAAGGCAGCAGAGGACATCGTAAAGCCAAACAGCAGTCATATGAGCAGTTGTTTAACGGGTGTCATTGTATCCCCTAAAAGCTTTGCCCCTGATGTTATAAAAAAGGCGGAAAAGTTCAGATACTCAAAGGATTTTTTATTCACATTAAAGGGCTGGTGCGACATCCGCCTCATACTTGCAGACCTTGAAGGGAATGCAGTTTACACAAATAAAGCAGGCAGGGAAGTAAAAGACAATTATATTCCCTTTTTATAAAACCTCATGTAACTAAAATGAGGTTTTTGTCAATTATTGAAGGTATGCCCATAATATATTATAATAAAATCATTGCAACATATGTGTTTGACTTATGCATGTCTTTTGTGTGAAAGAGGTTTATATGAATTCGCTTTTATTGATTATATTGGCAGCGGTAATTTTTATAATAGCTTACATAACCTACGGAAAATGGCTGGCAAAGGAATGGGGAATCGATGATTCCCGTAAAACTCCTGCCCATAACAGGTATAACGGCAGCGATTACAATCCTGCAAAGCCTTCAATTTTGCTTGGGCACCATTTTTCATCCATAGCCGGGGCAAATCCAATCATAGGCCCCATACAGGCTGCAGTTTTTGGCTGGCTGCCTGTATTTTTATGGATAATGGTGGGCAGCGTTTTTGTCGGCGGAGTTCAGGATTTCGGAGCCATATTTGCCTCCATAAGAAATGACGGAAAATCCATAGGGCGGATAGTGGAATTCAACATGGGAAGCACGGGCAAAAAGCTTTTCAACCTCTTTGCCTGGCTCATGATTTTACTTGTTATTGCCGCCTTTATTGACATATGCTCCAAAACCTTTACCAGCGTTCCCGAGGCAGGCACATCATCCTTTGTTTTTGTCATCCTTTCCATGCTCTATGGATATATTGTAAACAGGAGAAGGCCGTCTTTCTGGATTTCCACAATAGTGGGAATAGTATTTTCGGTGTTTTCAATCTGGATGGGAATGATGTTTCCCATGGTGTTATCAGCCGACCCCGTCATAAATGCGAGAATGTGGATAATTATAATTTTAGTGTATATCGCCATAGCATCGGTGCTGCCCATATGGCTTTTATTGCAGCCCAGGGATTATTTAAATTCTTTCTTGCTCTATGCATTAATCATCGGCACCGTAGCTGGGCTGCTGATTAAAAACCCTGAGATTAATCTTGACATGTTTACCGGCTTTAAAACAGCATCGGGTGATTACTTGTTCCCCATGCTTTTTGTAACATTGACAAGCGGCGCCGTGTCCGGCTTTCACTGCCTTGTAGCCTCGGGCACAACATCAAAGCAGATTGATAAGGAATCCCATGCCCGCATAATAGGCTATGGGACCATGCTTATCGAAGGCTTGTTGGCAATTGTGGCACTCATTACCGCCGGGTATTTTGCCGCGCCGGAGTTTTCAAAGCTCATGGAAACAGGAGGGCCGGTTACTGTTTTTTCAAAGGGAATATCGGAGTTTTTAGCTGTTGTAAAAGTGCCGCAAAAATCCGCTGAAACCTTTGTATCCTTAACTGTTACCGCCTTTGCCATGACCAGCATGGATACTGCAACAAGGATCGGCAGGTATTTATTCCAGGAGACCTTCGACGGAGCGGACAAATTCGTACTTTCCAACAAATATGTTTCCTCGCTGATAACCATTGGCGTGGTATGGGCTTTAACCCTTACGGGCTACCCGAGGATATGGTCCTTATTCGGAACTGCAAACCAGCTCCTTGCCGCCCTTGCCTTGCTTGCCATAGGCGCTTATCTTATGAGGCAGAGAAAAAATGCAAGCATGATAGTTGTACCCATGATACTCATATATGCCGTCGCCATTACAGCCTTGATACTTGAAATCCGGAGGAACATTATGGAAATGAACATACCCCTTGCAGTCATCGCAACCGGGCTTTTAGTAATGTCCGCCATACAATTCAAGGAGGGGTGGAAGATACTAAGTTCCATGAGGCTGCACAAAAGAAAGTAATATACCCCTTTATAAAATTAGGACAAGCCGAATGAATAATTATGCCCAAGGACAGTAACTTAACTTGGCCGTTTTGCGTAAAATGAAGGTACATATAAATTGAATTAATGCCATTATTATGCTATTATTCTAGTTGTGATAGAAGAAAATGAGAGGTTTGACAATATGGGAAAAATGTTTGGAACTGATGGGGTTAGGGGAATTGCAAATGCAGAGCTGACCGCAGAGCTTGCATATAAGCTGGGGAAGGCAGGAGCTTTTGTACTCGCCAGTGAATCTCACAGGCCTAAGATAGTGGTAGGCATGGATACCAGGATTTCCGGGGACATGCTGGAGAGCGCTATTGTATCGGGCATTTTGTCTGCCGGAGCCGAAGCCATTTGTGCCGGCATAGTGCCTACTCCTGCAGTGGCTTATCTTACAAGAAAGTATAAAGCCGATGCAGGCATAGTTATTTCTGCATCACACAATCCGGTGGAATACAACGGAATTAAGTTTTTTAATGAAAAAGGATATAAGCTTCCCGATGAAGTGGAAGACAGGATAGAAGAACTTGTACTTAATAATTGCCAAGGTTTGCCGTCACCCACAGGCAGCGATCTGGGCAGAAAGATTACAGTAGACTGTGCCGCCAGGGATTACGAGGAATTTTTAAAATCCACGGTAGATGTGGATTTTAGGGGCATAAAGGTAGCCGTAGACTGCGCCCAGGGTGCGTCCTACGCAATTGCTCCTAAGGTATTATCAGATTTGGGCGCCGAGGTCCTGGCAATCTACAACAATCCGGACGGCAAGAACATAAACAAGGAATGCGGCTCCACCCATCCCAATCATCTTCAGAAGTTTGTGGTGGAGAACAGCTGCCATTTAGGACTGGCCTTTGACGGCGATGCCGACAGGCTTATTGCCGTTGATGAAAAAGGAAATATAGTAAACGGCGATTTTATCATGGCAATTTGTGCCGATTACCTTAAGGAAGCAAAGAAGCTTAAGGATGATACCGTAGTTGTTACCGTAATGAGCAATTTAGGCCTGGATATCGCTTTTAAGGAAAGAAGCATAAAATCCTTAAAGACCAAGGTTGGGGACAGGTATGTCTTAGAGGAGATGCTGAAAGGCGGATACTCAATCGGCGGAGAGCAGTCGGGACATATAATATTTTTGGATTACAATACCACAGGCGACGGCATACTGACAGCCCTGCAGCTTATGATGGTTATGAAGAAAAAAAATAAGTCCTTATCAAGCCTTTCATCCATCATGACAGAGCTGCCTCAGGTTCTTTGCAACGCAAAGGTCAACAATGATAAGAAGGCTGCATATAATACGGATAAGATTATTTTATCGGAAATTCAAAAGATTGAGGATAAATTAAACGGCATAGGAAGGGTATTAATCCGTCCTTCCGGCACCGAACCCCTGGTCCGCGTGATGCTGGAAGGAAAAAACAAAATAGAAATAGAGCTACTTGCCAGAAGTCTGGCATATCTTATAGAAGAGAGATGCAGTTAAATACAGGGGATACTTTGTATCCCCGCCCACTTTGAAAGGAGGTGATTAAAGATAAATGCCAAAACTAAATAAAGGAGGGATGCCTGTATTAATTGTCAAAAAAGCGCCAGGACTTATGGGGAACATAAGTTAACGAGGACGGGGTTTATCGAGTTTTCGGCGGATGCCCTGCGGTGTGTCACCACCGAGAGAAATCCTACAAACCCGGCAAGTGATTGACGGACAAAAGGATGGGTGATTTTTATTTTAAATTGGGTAAGTTGGGGACAATGCTCTGACTATCCCAAAGGATTAGGAAGAGTATCTCACAAGTTGGGGACATTTCTCGGACTACCCGGGAGGAGTACCCCAAAAGATGAGTGGTGTCCCCTTTCATTGATGAAAGGAGAAATTTTATCTATGTGCGGCATAGTTGGATATATAGGAAGTAAACAGGCAGCCCCAATTCTTATTGAGGGTTTACAGAAGCTGGAGTACAGAGGTTATGACTCGGCAGGAGTCTCTGTATATGACGGGGAATTGATACAAATTACAAAATGCAGAGGCAGGCTGATGAATCTCGAATGCAAGCTTACAGACAGCCCACTGGGCGGAAGTGTAGGCATCGGCCACACAAGATGGGCAACTCACGGCGAGCCTTCGGATTTAAATTCACACCCTCACACAAATACAAACTGCACCATAAGCGTTGTTCACAACGGCATAATAGAGAACTATCTCTATATAAAGGAATGGCTGAAGGGAGAAGGTTATACCTTCATAACAGAGACTGACACGGAAGTTGTCCCCCACCTTATAGACTATTTCTACAACGGAGACATCGTTGACGCCGTAATGAAGGCCGTTAATAAAATAGAAGGCTCATATTCATTAGGAGTGCTTTGCAGCAATGAGCCTGAAAAATTAGTGGCGGTGAGAAAAGACAGCCCCCTTATAGTAGGCCTTGGTGAGGAAGAGAACTTTATTGCATCGGATATTCCTGCAATACTCAATCACACCAGGAAGATATATCTTTTAAATGACAGGGAAATTGCCGTTTTAACAAGGGGCGGCATTAAGATACTGACATCGGAAGGCAAGGAAGTAATAAAGGATATATATAACGTTACTTGGGATGCCCAGGCTGCGGAAAAAGGCGGCTACGAGCATTTCATGATAAAGGAAATCCACGAGCAGCCAAAGGCCATAAGGGATACCATGACATCCAGGATTTCAAAGGATTCCGATGAAGTTAAGCTTGATGATATAACCCTCACAGCAGAAGATTTAAAGAATATAGACAAAATATTTATAGTAGCCTGCGGCACTGCATATCATGCAGGAATGGTAGGCAAATATGTAATAGAAAAACTGGCCCGCATCCCTGTCGAAGTGGATATAGCGTCGGAATTCCGTTACAGAAAGCCCATTATAAACGGCAAAACCTTGATGATAGTAATAAGCCAGTCAGGCGAAACGGCAGATACCTTAGCTGCATTAAGGGAAGCAAAGGCACAGGGCGCCAGAGTAATCGCCGTCACAAACGTAGTTGGAAGCTCTGTTGCAAGAGAGGCCGACAACCTTTTGTACACCTGGGCGGGACCGGAAATTGCCGTTGCCTCCACGAAAGCCTATGTAACCCAGCTTATAGCTATGTATATCATAGCCCTGTATTTAGCAAGGCTAAACGGCAGCATGCCGGTTGAAGAATACAGGACCATCCGGGATGAAATGCTGTCCCTTCCCGAAAAAGCTGAAGAGCTTTTGGCAAAGAAGGAAGAGGTTCAGAAATTTGCAGCCCAGAATTTCATGCACAAGGATATATTCTACCTTGGCAGAGGCTTGGACTACACAGTAGCTTTAGAAGGCGCCTTAAAGATTAAGGAAATATCCTACCTTCACGCTGAAGCCTTTGCGGCAGGCGAATTAAAACACGGCCCCATAGCCTTGATTGAGCAGGGAACTCCAGTCATTGCCCTTGCTTCCCAAGAGGACCTCTTTGACAAGACACTAAGCAACATCAAGGAAGTTATAACAAGAGGGGCAAAGGTTCTAGCCATCGCCATGGAAGGCAAAAAAGATGCAGAAAAGTCAGTGGATGAAGTAATCTATATTCCAAAAACCCTGCAGCTTTTAGCCCCGGTTTTAGAAGTTATCCCCCTGCAGCTCTTAGCCTACTATACAGCAGTGCAAAGAGGCTGTGACGTTGACAAGCCGAAGAACCTGGCCAAAAGCGTTACGGTTGAATAGAGGTAGGTAAATTTTAGAAAAATAGGCGTAATTGACTGCCCTTAAGTTTATGCTAAGGTGTGTGCCAGCAGTTACTCGTTGAAAATAAAAGCCTGAGATGATATGTTCTATCTCAGGCTTTTATCTTCACATAGCAAAATATCCACTTAAAATATCTAATTCAATGGCTTTTGCTCCGTTGAAATTTCATCTATTATAAATTTGCATTGCTGCTCAATATCATTTAATTTTTTATAAATTTTACTTAACTTAAAATTAATGTAAATGTTAATAAATATTAAAATTGTTAGTATAAATCCTATAATTAATAAAAAATTAGCTATCATATATTTCACCTATATTTTTCTATTTTTGTCATACCGTTGTTATATCGGAGGACGCTTATTATATTCATCAAGTTTTTTTAAAATATCACGCGTACATTCCAATACAACACTGATTAAAATAGCAATTGACACAATAGCATTTTAGTATTTTCATCTCCACCTAGTATTATTATCGCAAATACATATGAACATATGATTGTCCCTATAAATATTGATATAAATCGAATTTCTTTCAAAAATAACACTCCTAAAAGTAAATATTTAAATTATCTTTCTCAACATACTTCTTTACTGTTTCAAAATCATGTCCTGTGATATCAACAATCTTTCTTAAACTTTTCCCTTCAAATTTCTTCATGTATTTGATACGATATATTTGCTCCATTGTTAGCATCTCCTTATTCTCCTTTTCAGTTTGGTCACTAAAAAGGTTATATTATTTGAGGGGTGCTTGCAATGGAGTTCTTCCATTTTATGCAGGGATTTTTAACTTCCGCTCTGCTTGGTTTCTATTCTACCAAAAACAGAAATATCGTAACTGTAAAATAAGACGGTGTATGGATAACTTCCCTGACCATATGAGATAATGCTCTAAATTAGAGTCTTTAGAGTTTTTTGACTTAGTCGAAAAACTCCAATGGAGGTTTAGAGTATGAATACCAGGGAAGCTACTCAAAAATATCGAATGAATAAATGGATTGAGATTGTCCGGGAATGCAGAAGCAGCGGACAAACTGTTTCTGTATATTGTACTGAACATAAAATCAATCCTAAAACCTACTATTACTGGTTAAGGCGCATCCGTGAAGCTGCATATGAATCGTTACCGGCTATCGGAGATAATAACACCATCGTGCCGTTAAGTATACCGGCTAATCCACCTGCTGATATTAAAAATCATGAATCTCAATCTCATATCGTCTTGCATTATGGCAATGTTACTCTGGAAATCAACAACAATGCTTCAGCAGTATTAATTGAAAATATTCTAAGGGCAATGCAGAATGTTAGGTGACATTTCCAAAGCCGAGAAAATATACATTGCATGTGGACATACGGATATTCGTAAGTCAATTGATGGTCTCGCAGCAATAGTCCAACGTAATTTTCAGCTTAACCCTTTTCAAAACAGCCTGTTTCTCTTCTGCGGCAGACGGCGCGACCGCATTAAAGCCCTCTACTGGGAAGGAGATGGTTTTGTTCTGCTGTATAAGCGCCTTGAAAATGGGAGTTTCCAATGGCCGATGAATGCAGAAGCCGTCCGTTCCATTTCGTATCAGGAATTCCGATGGCTCTTGGAAGGCTTGTCGATTGACCAACCCAAAGCTGTAAGAAAGATAAAAATCGATATATGCATTTAAAATAAAATACCCGTAACCCTTTGTAAATACTGGACTTTCGAAGGTTTTTATGGTACAATAAATGTAATAAAACCACAAAGGAATCGGGTATTTATGGATACATTAAATCAGATATCAACACTTGAAAATCGCATATCAGAACTTGAAAAAGAGAATAAAATACTTCATGCTACTGTTGATTATCTGACTAAAAAACTTCATGGCAGAAGTTCTGAGAAGACATCAGTTCTACCCCTGGAACAGGTGTCTCTTTTTGATGAAGCTGAAGTTGAGGCTGATCCTAAAGCTGAAGAACTCGACCTTAAAGCAGTACAGGGCTATATCCGAAAAAAATACAAGGGACAGCGGAAAGAGCTCTTAAAGGATATTCCTCATGATAAACGGCTCTGTACTCTTGTCGAAGAAGACCTCTTTTGTGAAGAATGCGGAACTGTTCTTGTACCTGTTGGCGAAGAATTCGTTCGTACTGAAATAGAAGTAATTCCTGCTAAGGTAAAGGCAATAGATTACTACCGCCAAACTTATGAATGCCGTACCTGCCGTAAAAACGGCAAACCATATATGGAGAAATCTCCAATGCCGTCTCCCGTTATTCAGCATTCTATGGCATCTCCCTCTACAATAGCATGGGTAATGCATCAAAAAT
>NZ_LKET01000005.1 GCF_001317355.1 Oxobacter pfennigii | reverse complement strand
ATTATTTTAATTCATGGTTTGTTGAGCATTCTTCACGATAAGCTTTTATCCATATTGAAATACCTGATTTAGAAACTCCATATTCCTCAGATAAGCTTTTTAAAGTACGTCCTTCTTCAAGATGAAGACGAACAATTTTGTTTTTGAATTCTTCTTCATAATACCTATTCATCGTTATCCCTCTTTCTCTAATAAATTTATTATATCTATTAGACCGAGGTGTTACAACTTCATTATACCGCTACAGATGTGACAAATGATGTAACCCATGTTGGATATAAGAACCCATATAGGTATAGAGGATATAGGTATGATACCGAGACCGGGTTATATTATTTGCAGTCAAGGTATTATAACCCGGAGTGGTGCAGGTTTATTAATGCTGATGGATTTATAGGTCAGATTGGAGGATTATTATCTCATAATTTATTTGCTTATAGTATGAATAATCCTGTTAATTTTAGCGATCCTAGTGGTAATAGGCGAATACCAAGCATAATGGACTTATTTGAAGAGGTAGTATTTCTCATTGTGTCTTTATTATTAGTGCCTGCAGTAGTAGCTACTCCAAAATTAATTTATCCGTTAGTAGGTTCATTTGTAGATGCAGTTGTAGATACAATAAGCTCTTCTTCCGTTCCATCGCGAAATATAGCAAGTAGTTCAGCAAAAACAGAGTCAAGAGCAACAACTAAAACTAAGGTAGATATAAAAACAAAAAATAAAGAGGAACCAGTACGAATTTATTTCGTAGCAGAAGCAACTTATCCAGGAGCAATTGTTCATAAAAAGCAGCCTTTAAATAAGAATATTGCAAAACTGAGGCTGGAATTTGGTGGCGATATATATGCGACAACTTCAGATGATGCTATATATTTATGTAATATGCTTGGAGGAGCTATTGGGCCAACAAATGATGGCAATCCCAAAAATGCTATGCATTACCATCCACTTATTTACCTTGATAGAGCGCATGTGTTTTTTGGAACTGACCCTAATTTAAAGTTCATTGATTAATTCCAGATGTGAGGTGATAAAATGACTATAGGTATAGGGATTATTATATCGAAAAATCATGATATTAGTCTTATAAATAATTTAAAAGAAAATTATGATTTAGGCTTAATAAGAATCCATAATGATTACGTTGACAAACAATTATTGGATGATGAGGTGTTTTTGCAAGCTACTAAAAATGGATGTGATAGTCTTACAGGTATAGGTATATATGATTTATATATAAAGGATGTATCTGAAATATATCAAGCTGTAAAAGATCCTAAAATGGCTCAATTTCTTATAAGTGATTTCGAAAAGCGAAAAGGAATATATAAAAATGATGCTAAAAAATGGATTGAAATAGCAAAGACTATTAAATATGATTATAATGTTAATAAATTTGGATTATTTATACATTTTTTCATATCATCCTTCGATAGAGAAAAAATTGATTTTCATAATAGAACTGTGTGCAGTCTCAATAATGTTACTATTGATTATATTATGAAAATCCAAAAGGATGTCATTGTGTTTTTTGATTAGATAGTGTTTGTATAGGTATTGTGTTTGTATTGTTTCATGATTATTGAGTATTTAGCGATGCCAATTGAAGGACTTACTGACAAGTTTTGACGGCAAAGCACCTATCCAGCCCAGGGGACGCATGGTCATTGAAGGACAGATAAAGTATTTAAAATACACAGAAGTATATGGCCGTGGAACTTTGGAAAAGATTTGGATAGATAATTATGGAGGAGCAATATGAAAATAGTTCATGAAGAATACGGTGATAGCTTAAATAGGTTGACTATAAGGTATATAAAAACCTACGATTACAAATCAATGGAAAATCTCAAAGAAATCATTAAAATACTATCAAATGGAGATAAATTTTATTTTCAATTTGCCCGAGAAGATTATTTCTTAGAAGATAATGAACTACTAGAATACAGGAATCAGGTACCACAGTATCTTAAACAAAACGGATTTTATGAAGTAAAATATAAGCTTGATGAAACACGTTTTGATAGCATTGGCTTGTCGTTTATAAGGCACATTCGTAGTATTTCTGCCTGTCAAAGGAGTCGGCTTTCAAGGCATCATGCTTTTACACGACTGTAAAGGATACAGTCAGGTTGATTATCAGCAATGAAGTAGCGTTGGGTCATAATTCAATCTTTATCTTAATAGTAATGACAGGCTTATACTCAGCGTGAATTATAACTCCGGCGCTACAAATATACTTGCCAGTTCTCTGGGAACCATACAAGAAAATGTATGGCATTTTGCAGCATTTAATATGCAGCATTTTATGTATTCGGGTGAAGATCTGACCGATACTGAAATAAGCAATATATGGCATCGATATATAGATAATAAAGTAGTTCAATGGCTAACTCAAAATCCAAATGCAACGTCAGCACAATTTAAAAGGTATGTGGAGGGATTATATAGAAATACAACGTTTTGGAAAAATATTATTGAAATGATGGAGGGAAAGTACATGAGTTTAGATAAAAAGAGTCCATACTTTTACTTGTTTGATACTTCACGCTTTGATGATAAACAGTTTGCTTTTGGAGAGGATATAGAACCGATAAGTTTAGGTGAGTGCGAGTTTTGTCCTAAATGTGGAAGTCCTATAAGCCAGCTGAAATGGCTTAATCCAATGTATGTTAAGCTATCTAAACCATCGTATGGTGATTTCTCGGTACTTTTGAATATTTCTTAGTGTCAAGAAGATTTAAGGAGGAATACGAAAAATCGGATTTAAATGGTATTGTAAGTTTTCAAAAAATTGATGGTATTAGGGTGTCAAAAATGAAACAGAATTCACCAATCCCTACAGATTATTATTACGTTACTCCAATCATAAGTAATATTAAAGTAGATAATAAACGTTCAAAGATTTATGGACAGCAGCATGGATTAAAATGTAGTGAATGTAATCCTAGAGAAACAATGCAGGAACAATACAGCCCATTGTAAACTCGGCAGTTAAAATAGAAAAAGGCATCTGGTATTTTGCGGCATTTAAGTGGAATCATAGTGCCTCGGGATTAAAATGCACCTTATACCTTAACGGCACCCCCTATACACATTCAGATTATATTACCGACTTTCAGGATTTTACCGGCGGCGTGACGCTGGTAGGCAGCACCATATCCGGCACAGGTCAGGCAAACGGGGCAATGCAGCACTTTATGTATTCGGGTCAGGAGCTTAGCGATGCCGAAATAGGCAATATATATAACAGCGGCAGGGGGAATGATATAAACAACATATACGATTCCCTGGGAAGATTCAAAGAAAAGTCTTTATACACCGGAATATTCAGGTACAAGACGAACTACAGCTATCTAAATAACCCTGCAACCGGGTCAGCATCAACCCTACTGGAAACAATAAGCAACAACAACATTCCCATAAGCTATTCATACGATAAGAATGGGAATATCAGCAGGATAACAATGCAGGGTGGTATAACCATAGTGTCAATTTTCAAAATAAACTAGGAAGTTTTTCTCACATTGTAATCGTAAGTAAAGGTCCACTTTTATCAAATTAAAATAGACGTACAAAATTAAATTAGGAAATTTCTCAATTTGTACTGGGAATA
>NZ_LKET01000004.1 GCF_001317355.1 Oxobacter pfennigii | reverse complement strand
ACCTAACGGAAACTATATCCGCGATATGACAGACAGCTCAGGAAACAAAGTGACATATAACTATAACCAGACAAAAGGCACACTGGATTCTGTCGTTGACCCTAAGGGTAAACAGACATCATACGGGTATGATAATAACGACAGGCTGACAAGTGTATCCAAAGTTGTAAGCGGTGAAACTGTTCGAAACAGTTATACCTACGAGAATGACAGGATAAAAACAATAAATCACAATGACTTTTACTACAAATTCGATTATGACAACTTAGGAAATGTTTCCGAAGTGAAAGTAAAAGAGAATAGGTCATTGATAAAGAATACCTATGCGGCAGAAGCCGGCGGCGGGTTAAATATAAAAACCAACAAGCTTCAGGAATCGGAATACGGAAACGGCCAGAAGGTTGGGTATCAGTACGATATATTGGACAGAATAATGGCAAGGACATATAATGGTTCCACGAGGCACTGGTATACTTATGACAGTGCCGGGAATTTGGGATATCATGACGATATAGTAAACGGAGTAAAATATAGGTATGTTTACGATCTTGCAAACAGGCTTTCAGAAGTAAGAG
>NZ_LKET01000003.1 GCF_001317355.1 Oxobacter pfennigii | reverse complement strand
AATCTTTGGAGGAACTTATGCCTTGGTCGGAAGAGGTTCAGGCTATATGCGGGAAATAGATGACCGCTACTTGTAGTTTAGCCAGTCCTGATTTATCTTACAAGGCACTCTGTTATTGCGCGCTTACTTTACAAACATAGATTTTTCTGAAATTGAGTCTTCAAAATTTGATTTATTAGTACAGTAAATATAGATACGAAAAGAGAGGCAATTTGCCTCTCTTTTATACGCTCATACCCTCTTTAAGGGCTTTAATATTCAATTCATAAAATCTTTTATCTACAAGCTCGCCTATTACTGATTCCCAGTCTAAACCCGTAAGTCCCAGCGCCTTTATTAAGGTGCCTAGCATAAGGACGTTCTGTGCTTTGATGTTTCCTATTTCCTCGGCTTTTTTAGCGGCATCCACCATTTTTGTATTAGGTACTGCAGCTTTAAGTTTTTCTATAATTCCTTCCGGATATTGTTCCGTACCAACAAGTACAGGAACGGAATAAATTTCATAATCGTTTACTACCAAGGTTCCGCCCGGCTTTAAATATTCCAGCCACCTTACGGCTTCCACCTTTTCAAAGGAAACAATTACATCAGCTTCACCTACGCCGATTAGGGGAGAATAAACCTTTTCTCCGAATCTTACTTGGGTGGTAACGCTACCCCCTCTTTGTGCCATACCGTGAACCTCAGACATTTTTACATCATATCCAAATTTAACCAAACCTTCGGTGAGTATTTTGCTTGCCAGTATTATACCCTGACCACCTACCCCTACGAAAAGAATGCTCTTAGTTTCCTTCATCTTATTCACCCACCTTTTCGATTGCATTGAATTTACATACCTGTTTGCACAATCCGCAGCCATTGCACATTTCCTTGTCTATTACTATTTTTCCGTTCCTGAATGAAATTGCCGGACATCCGGTTCTTAAGCATACCTTGCATTTTTTGCAGTTATCTTCAATTATAGAGCAGGACAAATGTGCTCTCTTCTTCTGCACTTCCTTTATAAGTGCACAGGGCTGTTTTGTAATTATTACAAAGGGCTCGGTAGATTCATAAGCTTCTTTTACAGCTGCTTCAGTGGTAGCTAAGTCGTATGGGTCAACAACTCTTATATTTTTAAATCCTATTGCTTTTACCATCGTTTCAATATCAACGGCTGCGGCAATTTCTCCCTTGGCATTCTTGCCTGTACCCGGATTTTCCTGGTGTCCCGTCATGGCAGTTATACTGTTATCAAGTATACATGTTACAATAGGACTGTTATTGTAAAGAACATCAATAAGGCCTGTGATACCTGAATGGAAAAAGGTTGAATCACCGATAAAGGAAAATACTTTTGCATTCCTCTGAGCCATCATGGATGCCTTTTGAATTCCTATACCTGCTGATATTGAAGCGCCCATGCAAATACATGTGTCAGTAACTCCTAAAGGCTGAACGACACCTAGAGTGTAACAGCCTATATCTCCGGAAGAGATAATATCTTTATATTTGCTTACGGCATAGAAAATGCCTCTGTGTGGACATCCGGGACATAGAACGGGAGGGCGGCTTGGAACATTTACATCTACAGAATAAGTCTGTATTTCTTCTACAGGCAGCAGTGCTCTTCTTATAATGTCAGGATTCAATTCGCCGCATAATGGGATAAAATCTTTTCCTATGCAGTCAATCCCAAGATTTTTAACCTCTGTTTCGATGAAGGGCTCGTTTTCTTCAATTATATATAGCTTGTCAACTGCTTTTGCAAACTTCTTTATCATCAAATCCGGCAACGGATAAGTCATGCCTATTTTTAAATAAGATGCATCCTTACCAAATACCTCTTTAGCATATTGATAGCTTACACCGCTGGTTATTATACCAATATTTTTTGAACCCCATTCTATCTTATTAAGGAAACAATCATTGGAATACGCCTTTAATCTCTTTAATCTTTCCTCAACTTCAATGTGCTTTACTCTTGAATGGGCAGGCATCATTACATATTTTTTAACATCCTTAACATAAGGCTTTACACCAACCTCATTTCTTTCACCAAGCTCTACAAGTCCTTTGCTGTGTGAAATCCTTGTAGTTACCCTGAATAACACTACGGTATCGAATTTTTCTGAGATTTCAAAGGCATCCTTTATATAATCCTTTGCTTCCTGACTGTCTGAAGGCTCCAGCATTGCAACTTTTGATGCTCTTGAATAGTATCTGTTGTCCTGTTCATTTTGAGAGCTGTGCATCCCCGGGTCGTCTGCCGTAACAAAAACCAGCCCCCCGTTAACCCCTTCATAGGCTATTGTAAACAACGGATCAGCAGCAACATTTAAGCCGACATGCTTCATGGCTGTTAACGAGCGTGCTCCGGCTATGGACGCACCGCAAACCACTTCTGCTGCCACCTTTTCATTGGGTGCCCATTCTGCGTATATTCCATCATATTTAGTAATGTTTTCTAAAATCTCTGTACTGGGAGTACCGGGATATGCTGCCGCAACCGTACATCCGGCTTCCCACGCACCACGGGCAATTGCTTCATTGCCGGAAAGCATCTTCTTCATTAAAATATCCTCCTCAATAAAACTAAAATATTATTTATGGCTTGCTGCGATACTGCCGAGAGCTACCGAATATAGCTTAGATTCATGTGAATCGGCTCTGGATACCAGTACGATGGGGCATTTGGCCCCCATTATTACTCCGGCACATTTGGCATTTGCAAAATAGGTCAGAGATTTTCCTAGAAGATTCCCTGCCTCAATGTTGGGCACAAGCAATACATCCGTTTCACCTGCAATAGGGCTTGTCAGTCCTTTATGCTTTGCTGCCTCCAGGCTTATGGCATTGTCCAATGCAAGAGGGCCGTCTATGATACAATCCTTTATCTGTCCTCTTTGGTTCATTTTTGACAGTACCGCCGCATCAACCGTCGACGGCATATCCGGGTTGACCACTTCCACCGCGCAAAGAGGAGCAACTCTTACAGGTTCAATATTAAGCGCTTTTGCAACCTTTACGGAGTTTTGTATAATCTGTACCTTTTGATTCAAATCAGGATAAGTGACCATGCCGCCGTCGGTTAATAAAAGCAGCTTGTGATATGACGGGATGCTGTAAACCATGACATGGCTCAATAAATTATTGGTTCTTAATCCAACTTCTTTATCCAGCACCGCCCTTAAAAGGTCTGCAGTACCAATTATCCCCTTCATTAAAAAATCTGCCTTGCCTAAGGAAACCTGGCTTACGGCAGTTTTTGCTGCTTCAGCATCCTTTTTGACATCGATTACTTCATAATTTCCTAAATCAATGCCGCACTCCGATGCAATGGCAGTAATTTTATCGCTGTCTCCGACCAAAATACCATCTATAAGATTAAGCTTTCTGGCGTTTTCCACAGCTATCATTACTTCTGAATCCTGAGCTGCCGCTACTGCCAGTTTCATCTTTTTTGATGCTTTGGCCAATTCCATCATCTGGTCAAAATTTTTTATCATATACTTCACTCCTGCATATTTATACTATTCACTCTTTTATATACTATTTTATCAAAATGTTTGAAATTATCAAACAATTTTTAACAATAAAATACCGTCAATTATTTGTTAATTTATTAGTTCAACATTATTTATTTCTGTGAAAACAATACTCTCAGAAGAAATTTCGGTATACTTATAAGCCTTTTTATCCTCCAGGGCTCACAAGAAACCCTGTACAGCCACTCCAACCCCAGCTTTATCATCCACTGAGGAGCCCTGTTTACTTTGCCTGCCAGTACATCAAAGCTTCCGCCCACTCCCATTAACAAACTGCAGTTCAATGCATTTTTATACTTTGATATGAATATTTCCTGCCTGGGAGCTCCCATGGCAGCTAAAAGCACGTTGCTGCCGCTTTTATTTATATCATCAATAATATACTGACAATTATTTATATCAAAATATCCGTTATGAAATCCTTTTACATTAACATTATATTTTTCACTGCTCAATTTTGCTGCTTTCTTTACCACCCAGTCCTCCGCTCCCAAGAAATAAAAGCTCATACCATGTTTTTCCGAAGCTTTCATTATATCTTCCATGACATCGATTCCTGCTATTTTCTCGGTTATTTTCTGTCCCGTTAATTTGGCGGCTATAAGCACCCCTATTCCATCGGGGATTATATCAGCTTCATTGCAAAGGCCTAAAACATCGCTGTTGCTTTTGGCGTTATATAATACCTCCGGGTTTCCTGATATTATAATTGCTCTTTCACCTCTAGA
Organism: Oxobacter pfennigii; assembly: GCF_001317355.1. Lineage (NCBI taxonomy): Bacteria > Bacillati > Bacillota > Clostridia > Eubacteriales > Clostridiaceae > Oxobacter > Oxobacter pfennigii. The sequence continues at coordinate 16,406 of NZ_LKET01000003.1, read as the reverse complement.
AAGCCTCTTCATAAGCTCATCTACATATTCATTTTTGCTGCAATTGTATATATCAAATCCTAGTATGTTAACCATTTGTTTCACCTTCGATTATGCTTTTGTAGGAGTCAAAATACCTCTGGCAGAATTTATCCATACTGTAATTTTCAATTACAGCATCATGGAGCTTTTTTCCCATGGAAGGAAGGTTTTCTTTATTCATAAAGCCAAGCTTCATTTTCTCATATATATCATCTATATCATTTGGATTAACTATAAATCCATTTTCTTTATTCACTAGTTTTTTAATATCTCCCACATCGGAGCATATTACTGCTTTGTTTACAATTGCTCCTTCAAGAACGACCAGGGAAAAGGTTTCGTTAAAAGAGGTTAAAATATTTATATCCCCTGCATTTATATAATCTATGGCATTTTCTTTTCTTCCTGTAAAAATTACCTTGCCATCCAGACCAAGCGCTGCTGCTGTACTTTTCAAAGTACTTTTCATTTCCCCGTCTCCAACCAAAAGCAAATACACATCCTTTAATTCCTCTGATAATTTTTCAAAAGCCTTGATTAAATTAATGTGATTTTTTATGGGGTGCATCCTGGCTACCATTGTATATACAAAGGAATCCATTTTTATTTTATAGTTTTTCCGTATTTCATCAGGGCTTTCAATAATTTGCACATCAGAATTTATTCCGTTGTTTACCACATATTTTTTACTTTCCATGCCTTTTTTTTCTAAAAGCTCCTTTATCTTTTCAGATACGCATATGTGACTTTTAAAGCTCTTTATGGCATATGAATTTAAAGGCGTAAATAATAAATACTTCAGTTTATTGTTTATAAAATCATATCTGTAATCGCTGTGAATGGTAGTGACACAGGGAGTCTTAATATCTGCCTTTAAAAATACATATATAAAATTGGGATTAGCTCCATGAAAATTCACTATGTCAATTTTATTTTTTAATATATAATTTTTTATATTTTTAGAAATGCTCAAATCAAACCTTGATTTTTGGTGAAACAATACCGTTTCTATACCCTTTTCCAAGGCTTCATGGTATAATACACCTTCATTGATACAGCCTATAATGTTATTAAACAAGCTGCCTGAATTTAAGCAGAGATTAAGCAAATGGGTTTTTGCCCCGCCGCCGTCATTTCCTGAAATTATATGTAAAATACGTATATCTCTCACCTGCCACTTATAAAATAAAAAGGAGGTCTTTCCCCCTTTGAATATATCTATTATTCATTATTGCCCTTTTTGTAAATGCTCATGGATATAATATTTTTATATTTATTTTCTTTTATAACCCTTTTCATGAGCTTGCCTTCGGCTTCATATCCGGCTTTTTGAAAGCATTTTATGGCCCTTTCATTTTCTTCGATTAATTTTACGTATATAGTGTTAAGATTCAGCTCATACATAGCATATTCAGTAAGGGTTTTAACACAATCATAGCCATAGCCTCTGCCCCAGCAATTTTTTGCATATAATACCACTCTTATTTCAGCAGTACCGTTTATCCAGTCTATATCATTCAATGAGCCTAAGCCTATGGGTATCTCATCTTCTGTTTCAATTAAAAAATGCTTGGCGTTTTTTTCTGAATATATCTGCTTTATTAAACCTTGAAGGGCTGTTTTTGATACAGAATATATATTCTCGGCAAGATATTTTGTAACTTCTCTATCGTTATGCCATGAAGTGATAATATCTGCGTCATCTAATTCTGGTACACGCAGAATTACATACTCTCCTCTAAGCATTCATCACTTCCTCCTTTAGCTAACTCTTCGTATTCACTCCGTAATATCCCCATGTGATATACGTCATGATATTTTCCGTTCCTATAAACGCCTTCCCTCATTATTCCTTCCACTTTCATGCCGCAGCTTTTATAGGTTTTTATTGCTCTTTTGTTATAATCAAATACCCAAAGCCCTACCCTGTTTACATTGAGGTCTTCAAAGGCAAACTTTAATAACAGGCTCATGGCCTCAGCTCCATAATCCTTATCTCTGCTCTCTTTATCCCCTATGAATACAGAACATGTACACTTTTTATTTATGTAATCGATATCTGTCAGCAAGCAGCGCCCCACAGGCTTCTTGGAATCCTTCTCAATTATGGTAAAGTCGACTGAATTTTCGTTATCCTGCCGGGTGTAGAACTTATCCATTAATTCATCATAGCTTTTAAAATCCATAACCATATCGTAAAGCTCTTTAAGCTCTACGTCATTTGACCACTTATGGATAGCTGCTATGTCTTCCTTTTCCATTCTCCTGATATAGACCTTGCTTCCTACAATCACATCATCATCCCTTTCGCATTAACGCACATTTATAATACCAGTATAATTATAACAGATTTTATATAATTAGGACAAACCATTAAACTATTATATTATACTATCTTTTTATCTCCACCACTGTAACACCGATACCGCCTTCGCCGTAGTTGCCCGGCCTGTAGGATTTTATATGGCTGTGATGTTTTAACATGTCCATTATACCCTGCCTTAATACTCCGGTACCTTTGCCGTGAATTATGGTCACTTCACTTAAAGAAGAAAGATAAGCATCATCCAGGTATTTATCAACGTTTATCAGGGCTTCGTCCAATGTCTGGCCCCTTAAATCAATGGAAGATGTAATGACATTTGTCCTGCCCGATAATGCTCCTGCAGTCGTGTAGCTTTGAGCCTTTTGTTTAGTATCTTCCTTTCTCTTAAGGTTGGAAATATGGACATTAATTTTCATAATTCCTACCTGAACGGACACTTCACCTTTGATATCCGGAGATGTCAAAGCAGTACCGTTTTGATTAAGAGTTTCTATAAATACAGTATCTCCAGGCTTTACATCCTTTAAGGGCTTCAGCCTGCTGTCAGATACGGCTGATTTTGAAAGCTTTTCATCTGCTTCATCTAAGCGTCCCTTAAGCTTTTTCCTTGCTTCTTCAATTTGCCTGTTCCTGTCTGCCTCTGCCTCCTGGGCAGCCTGTCTTATCTCCTTAATTAAAGCATCGGCTTCATCCTTTGCATCCTTTATAATATTGCGGGCTTCTCTTCTTGCCTCGCTTATTACCGCATCTCTTGCCTTCTCCAGTTTCTCTCTCCTGTTTTCGTATTCTTCCCTTATCTTTTTAATCTCGGCTTTCAGCCTTTCGGCTTCTTCCCTCTCCTTGTTTGCTATTATGCTGTTTTTCTGAAGGCTGGTTATGAGCTCTTCAAATTCCAATGAATCCTTTGATATTAAATTTCTGGCCTTTTGAATTATATAGTCTGAGAGCCCCAGCCTCTTTGATATTTCAAAGGCATTGGATTTTCCCGGTATACCTATTAGAAGCTTGTAGGTTGGCCTTAGGGTTTCAACATCAAATTCCACCGATGCATTTTCTACACCTTCTCTTTGCAGCGCATATATCTTAAGCTCGCTGTAGTGAGTTGTTGCAATTACCTTTGCCCCTCTTTCATAGAGTTCATCCAATATAGCCATGGCAAGGGCGGCGCCTTCCGTCGGGTCCGTACCTGCTCCCAATTCGTCAAAGAGGCATAATGAATTGGAGGTTGCTTCCGCCATAATTCCAACAATATTTGTCATATGGGAAGAGAAGGTTGAAAGGCTTTGCTCTATGCTCTGTTCATCTCCAATATCTGCAAATACCTGGTCAAATACAGCTACCGTTGAATTCTCACTGGCAGGGATTTGCAAGCCTGCTGCAGCCATTAGTGTTAAGAGCCCTGCAGTCTTTAATGTTACCGTCTTACCTCCGGTGTTAGGCCCGGTAATAATCAGCTCGCTAAATTCTTTTCCAACTATAATATTGTTAGGCACTACCACATCAGGGTCAATCAGCGGATGCCTTGAATTTTTTAAATTTATATAGCCTTCATCGTTTATTGAAGGAGGCATGCATTTTAAATCAATGGCAAGCTTGGCTTTGGCAAATATAAAGTCTAATTGGGATAATATATCGTTGTTTACACTTATATTATCAAGGTTTTCTTCTACCTTTTGAGTCAGTTCGGAAAGAATCCTCTCAATCTCTGCCCTTTCCTTTGCTTTTAATTCCTTTATGGCGTTGTTCATTTCAACTACAGCCATAGGCTCTATAAACAAGGTGGAGCCGCTGGAAGACTGGTCGTGTACAAGGCCTTGAAAGCTTCCCCTGTGTTCTGATTTTACAGGCACTACAAATCTGTCTCCCCTTACCGTAATTATTGCATCCTGCAATGCCTTTGAGTATTCGGAAGACCTTATTATACTGCTTAATTTATCCCTTATGGCGCTGTTCTTTTCTTTAATCTGCCTTCTTATATTGTATAAAGTCGTGCTTGCCCTATCGGACACTTCTTCTTCGCTTATGATGCAGTTAGAAATTTCATCCTCAAGGCTTTTTATGGATGTCAGACCCTCAATATAATCCTTAATAATAGGGTAGTTTTCCTTATTGTCATCCATATAGCCCTTGATTCTCCGGGCACACCTTAAATGGTCGGATATCTTAAGCAATTCCCCCGGGTCTAAAACCGAGCCGATGCTCACCCTTTTTAGAGCAGGCCTTATATCATTCAAGCCCTCCAATGGTGCGCTGCCCTTTCTTAAAATAATGCTTACAGCCTCGTCCGTCTCCTCCTGCATTATTTTAACCTCTTTCATATGACTTGAGGGAATTAAGTTTTTGGCAATTTCACTGCCCATGGATGATAATGCCCTGTCCGAGAGCATATCGATAATTTTATTAAATTCAAGTACCCTTAAAGTCCTTTGATTCATTCAAGTCCACCTCTTATTTTATTCTACTCCCCTGTAATAGTGTCCTTTGGTATATCCTCTTTTCTTTATGTCTGTTACCATGTCATTTACTTTGTCAGTTAGAGGCAATTTATTTTGAACAGAATTTAATGCCTCCTTAAAGGCACCTACTATATTCTCAACCTCATCTTTGTCCTCATCCAGAAAATTGAGCCTGTATATATCTATTCCGCTGTCCTTTAATTCGCCTATGCTTTCCAGCATGGATAGTATTTTTGAGTTATAAATGTGGCTCCTGCAAAATTGGTCAGTGACTACGGGAAATTCCATCCCCATTCTGTCGGTCAAATGATGATTGCCATTATTGCTGCATGCATTATTGCATTTGTCATTGCTACCTCCGACAGGGCAGTATTCGCTTACCATCATTTCAATACGTCCATAGCATAATGCTTCACAGTTATTGATATATGGCGCGATTTTTGAAATTTCATTTATGGAAAGCTCCGGCGATAAAGATACAAAATCGCATCCCATATTTAAAAATGTTTCGGCCGTTAAATGATTGAATATATTCATGGAAAAACCGGCGGCAAAATTAATGCCTTCATCCATACAATATTTTACTATACCAGCATTCTCTGCGTATATGCTATTGGCACCGTATTCCACAGCTTTTTTTAATTCTCCTGCAATAATATTATACTCTTTTTTTATAATCCTTGGGCTGGCGGCATAAACCAAAACGTCATTCTCCTTGCATAATTCAACAGCCTTCTTATAATCCATTAAATGTCCTCGAAGCTTTGTGCCTCCGAGTATTATAATATCTGCTCCGCCCTTTATTGCACTTTCAACATGGGAAGTGTTGTTAACCTGCACGCTTAATCTTAATTGCTTTTTTTGAAGCTCTATCCTGTTCTCAAAATGTTTTTCTGCTTTTTTCTTTACTAAGTTTATAGAAACATTTTGCGGTATATATCTATTTATTCTTAAATTAATAAGCTCATCCACTGCTTCCCTTCTCATCTGGTTTATGGCGCTTAAGGGCAGGGACAAATTATCATCAAGGTCAGCTGATATATCATCCATTATAAATGGAGTACCGCCCAGTTTGTTGATTTGTGACTCAAGCTTATCTTTTGTCAAAGGTATTTTTCTGGCCTCTTCCGGCACCATGCCTACAGCCTTTGATTCAAATTCATCCTTGTCAGTTAAAATCACCTCTGAAGGTTTATCTCTTTTAACGGTCATTTTTGCACTTACAGGTATCTTTATTACAGGATCAACGTTTTTATATACTTTTTCAAGCTTAGCATTCAATTCTATATCAAAGGTTTTATATACGCTGTCTCCTACCTCTCCGCCGCTGTAATCCACCCAATTTTTTTGCCCAGGGTGTGCTTCCTTTACCTGTGTTCCTTTTACCCAGATCCTGTCTACTGTAAAGCCTATATTGTCATTGTTTTTCTGCCATATCTCAATACCGTCACCTTTATTAAGCTTTTCCTTTAAGTCTATTTCCATCTTTTTTTCTTTTCTGTTAACGGCAGATATGCTTCCTATATATAATCCCCAGTTTTTAGGACGCTCCAAGCTCATCATGTCAGAGGTGCCTTTATTAAAGAGATGGGCTGTTGTGAAGCCTCCCCGGTTGAATATTTTAGTCAGGTCCTTTATATCTTCATCAGTAACCTTTGATTTACCTGTATTTTTATAATTATCAATTGCTTTTCTGTATATTGATGTTACCGCTGCGACATATTCAGGCTTTTTCATCCTGCCTTCTATTTTTAGTGATTTTATTGGGCTGTTTAATATGGTATCGATATGTTCAATAGTGCTTAAGTCCTTAGGGCTTAACAAATAGCCGCTTTTGAGATTGTTTCCCCCTTCTGTAAGACTATACTTTTGCCTGCAGGGCTGAGCGCATCTTCCCCTGTTTCCGCTCCTGCCGCCGATCATGCTGCTCATAAGGCACTGTCCTGAATAGCATATGCAAAGAGCCCCGTGTACAAATACTTCTATTTCAGCAGGTGTGTTTTCACCTATGTATTTTATTTCTTCAAATGAAAGCTCCCGTGATAAAACCACCCTTTTATATCCTGAGTTATATAAAAAATTTACACCTTCAAGATTATGAGCAGTCATCTGGGTACTGGCATGGATTTCAAATTCAGGCAATATATCTTTTACAAGCTTTCCTGCTCCTATATCCTGTACTATTATGGCATCAACGCCGTTATTATATAGATAGGCTGCATATTCCGGAAGCTCTTTTAACTCCGAATCCTTAAGCAATGTATTTACGGTAACATAAACCTTTGCCCCTCTTATATGGCAATATTCAATTGCCCTTTTAATCTCTTCATCATCAAAATTACCTGCAAACTGCCTGGCGCTGAATTTCTTTCCGCCAAGATATACGGCATCGGCGCCGCTTTCTACCGCTGCAATTAAAGAATCCATGCTGCCTGCAGGTGATAATAGCTCAATATCCAACATTTATAATCAATCCTTTAAAACTATTTCTTTGCATATATTTAAATTATACATAAACTATTAAGTTCATACAAAAAGTTTAAGCAGCTCCTTGGCTGCTTATACACTTTCCGCTTCTTTATTACCTTTGTAATTGAGCTTATATTCATCAAATTCCTTTTTAAGCTTTACAATGTCAATCTGATTCTGCAGCAGCTGATTTTGAAGCTCTATAAGCTTATGCTTTGATTCAGACAGCTCAACCCTAACCCTTTCAAATTCCTTCTGTTTATTTTCCTTTTCACGGCGCATGAGCTCATACTCACGGTAGGAATTTGAAAGCTCTTCATTTTTAATTGCATATTCCTTATACAATTTCTCGTATTTTTCATTAAGAGCGCTTAATTCCGCATCCTTTTTCTCAATTTCCTTTGAAAACAATGCAGTGCTCTCAGTCAGTTTACTGTTTTCTTCCACCAAAACACCATGCTCGGTTTTTAAACTGGTAAGCTGCTTAAGCGGGTCTTCCACTTTGCCCTTCAATTCATCGTATTGTTTTCTTAGCTGGAACAATTCATTGGCAATATTCAAAGCAGACAATACAGATGCAAAGGTTGGGTTAAGCTTTATATTATGTGAAGAAAGCTCTTTTATCTTGCTGTCAACGTATGCTGCGATTACACGCATCTCCTCGTCGCTTTCCTCTCCTCTTATTATGTACTCGCTGCCATTTATCGTAACCGTTACTTTATTCTTTTCCATAACACGCATCCTTTCGTGTTTATAATAGATATATTATTCTTTATAAAAAATGTTTTTCCTTCTGCTTTTCAGCCAATTTACTCATTTTCTTTTAAATTCATCAGAGTCCAAAGATTCAAGAAATCCTGTATATAAGGCTAACACTGTACTTTTTACTATTATATATTCTCTGACCCGGTCACGATATTTTCCCGGGCAGCTTTTATTCTTATCAGTCTCTGAAATGTAAATCCCTGGAAGTCAAAAGAACAATATACAACTATATTATGCTTTTGCGGAAAGAATAAGATTATTCATAAGCAATATAAAACAGCGATTCAGCGTCACTGTTTTATATGATAGTATTATTCAATTAATGTATCATCTAGAGCATATGCATAATGCGATTCTTGCACATATTGTTTTCCCTTTGCATCTTTATACACAATCTTAAGTCCGGAAGTATATGCTTTATTTGCTTGGGATTTTACAGCAAGAATAAGATTATATGCATCTCCAGGTTCAATAACCGCGCCTTCTGCTGGTATCCGAGAATTGAAATGGGGAAACTCATCTGTTAATACGATTGGCCATTTTTGAACACCCAAAAGTGTCTTTTCTTCACCGATTTCCATAAGTGAAGTTTCTACAATAGACATATCTATAGCATCAATCAATGATACGTTATTTATGGTAATAGAATCGTTTCCTATATTTCTTATAAACAATATACTGAATGACCAACTATCTCCTGCTTGATTTTTATGCATACCAGCCTGGCCACTACCACCATCGTCTACTAGTAGAGGATAATTATTCGCATTATTAATGGAGCATGCATTTAATATAAGTGAAATTGATAACAATAGATAAAACAACAGATTAACAAATTTTATTTTCAACTACTTTTCACCCAAACCCTCCCATTAGTAATTGGAGCATAATCAGTTTCTCCATAAAGGTATCCTGTAGAATTGAAATGGAATTCTAACTTTGAAGTACTTGAATATCCACAACGTGAAGATAAATCAATTCCGATAAGCGCGTTTAGTCTCGCTCCATTTGACCAAGTTGTCGCTGTGTTTGTTTGCTTTATGTAGCTACTTCCTGCAGCATAACTCGATTTAATTCCACCGGTAGGTATGGTAGTTTCCCGTGAAGTTTGAGCACCTCCAGCGAATTGATGTGCCCTTACTAAATAGTACCATGTACCATCTCCTGGAAAGCATACCCATCTTGCAAATTTAAACTGTGTATCCATGAACCGCGCTGTTGGGGCTGAATATAAAGGAAATCCAACTGCAGATGTGCTATTACGTGATATTGTACCACTTGGTGAAAATGAGCCATATGAACCTGAGAGCGAAAAGCCTACACCAATAGTACAAGATGCACCCGATTCAAAAGTAAACTTTTCAGTATAACCACTATTCCCAATGAGAATATTCCCGACATTAACCCACTGAGCAACAGGATAAATTTCTTCAAGTGATTCACTATAAGCAGGTGCCATATCATTTGATTGGAATGAATCTTTAGGAGGTCGCGGTACCAATGTAATATCGGCATATATTCCATTATACACTTCTCCGTTAAATTTATCAGCATATGCAGTATCTATTGGATATATTATTTTAGTTTTATCTTTATTTTCTTCTTTATCAGCTTTCATTATACTAAAACTTGTTGAATTAATTCCTGTATCAGTTAAAGTGACAATTTCGCAATCCAACGAACCGAATTTTGACCATGATTTTTCTATATCAGCTTTTGGATCAATACGTAATACATAGCTCCCGTCTTTATCTGAAACTGTTTTACCAATGGGTGTTCGAGTGAAGCTATCACCTTCTTTTAATTTTTCAAGTTCATCCGAACTTGGCCATGCATAAAGCTGAACAGTTGCATTAGCAACAGGTGTAACCCCGTCCTCTTTAAATATTTTACCGGTTGCAACCGGTGTATTTGCTAATTCTTTAGAATCTGTTACTCCTGAGAATCTTATTTGATACTCATTACTAGATGTGATATTTTTAGCTTCAGACAAATTTCCTGCATATATGGGGGTTATAATCAGCACTTGTACTAATACCAATAAAAGGCAGATTGATATCGTAATCTTCTTTTTCAATTTTTTTACCTCCTGATATTAATTTAATTTTATACTTTTTTATTCTACGATGTTGTATATTTACATATCTATCTCCTCCTTTGTTTTACTTTTTTAGGCTTAAAATCTTTCTCTATAGTTAAAGACCTTTTTAAAAAAGAAATGTTACATCTTTTTTTGTTAAATTTTTTAAAAAAGAAATGTAACATTTTATAAATTTATAAGTCTTATATTTATAGAAAATAATTTCTTATAAACGAAGGGAGAATTATAATGTATAAGTATGTAAAATCGATTATTTTAATCCTGGCAATTTTCCTGTCTTTTCATCAACTGGCTTTTGCAAGTGAAAAACCGATGAAACCGCCTAAACCTACAGAGGGTATTGAATCAATAGACCCTAAATATGGAAGCAGTAAAGATATCAATATTATTTTTTCTCTTGATGCATCATCTCTTCTCTCAGATTGGAATTGCTCAATCACTAATACCGGTACAAAACTGTCTTTAAATGGAGAAAGTACTGCATACAATATTGCCGACCAGCTAACTCTTACTTTATACCTTCAAATATGGGATGGTTCAAACTGGATAGATATTAACTCATGGACATGGAATTCATATTCATCTTCTTTTATTAGCAAAGCAACTACTTCTTCTTATCAGAGTAATAATTACTACAGGGTACGCGGGGTACACTATGCGAAAAAAGGTTCTCAAGAACAAACTCAAAATTCTACTTCATCATACATATATATCCCATAAAAAATAGGGGGTATTTCCCCCTATTTCATTGATTTTAATATTTTCAATGCAGTTTCTACATCCATGGTTACATCTAATTTATAGCTTATATTACCTATATCCCATAAAATTTTGGTGAACTCGTTGTCATAATTAACAATGGTGTATTCTACTCCATTTATTTCCAAGCGCTTAATTTCAGTATTTTCATTAATATTTATATTCATAGACATTTTTGTATTATTAGCCAGGCTTTTTTGAACTATCTGAATAAAGTTATCTTTATCCTGTCCGTTTAAATTGTAATATACGAAAATAACTGTTTCTGGGACTATCTCCGGCTCAGTTACATCCACCACAGAAAGTTTATATCCTTCCGGAATATACCCTGGTACAAGGAGTTTAAAATTTACTTTATTCTGAGCATCAATAACCATTGAATTATTATCAGTAACATTTTCTAATCCAGGACCGGTATCTTCATTGTTACCGATGCTTTTATCAATTGTAAATGTATTACCCGTAAATATTTCTATGTTTTTTATTATCCTGTCGGCAAAGGCTAAAACCGGCTCCTGAAAACTTATAAATAGTCCGGTCATTACACTCATTATTATACCGGCTGCTATTAAAGGCTTTAACCTTTTTAATTTTTCTTTTCTTCTTTCTTTTCTCAAATTAATTAAAAATTGTTCCCAGGCTTCTTCTTTAGAAGGGCATACAATGCTGTCGTATTCTTCTTGCAAAGCTTCTTCAATTAATTTATCAATATTATTATCAATATCTCTAATCATTGCTATTATGCTCCTTTACCCCAAGATATCCCTTTAATTTATTGAGTATTTTAGCCTTTGCCCTCAATGCTTTAACCCTCAAAGTGCTCTCTTTTACATTGGTTTGCTCCGATATTTGTTCATATGTAAGTTTGTCTAAGTATCTTAAGATAATTATCTCTCTTTCTTCAATACTAAGCTCTTTTATATATTTTCTTAACTCCTGTATTGTCTCAATGTATTCATACGATTTTTCAGGGGTATTAAAATCCGTTAATTCAATTATGTAATCCTGCATTTTCCCGTCTTTATCAAATAAAGAAATGGTATTGTTTCTGTTGTTGATTTTTTCTCTTAGCATATCATTTTTTACATTCAGTGCTATAGTAAAAACCCACTGACCGAACTTATTTTTATTTTTTAAATTACTTATATTTTTATAAGCTTTTAAAAATGCTTCCTGGGTGACATCTTTTGCAAGTTCCTCATCTTGTGTGATAATCTTCATAATTTTATAAATTCTATCATAATTGCTTTTGTTCAATTGCCTTTATAATCTGATCATGGGCTTTGTTTATTTCATCATCGGGATCTCATACATATACGCTGACAGGTATATAGTACTTTTCCTGAATCGAATCAAAACTTTTTACGAAATTCAGTTACTTTCCAGCTGCTATCAATCTTTTCTATTGTTATCATCATAAAATTTATAAATTCCTTACCGATTGGTCTTGGCAATGTATCTCTAAAAACATCTTCCTGAGTTTGCTTTTCATATACAAGAAGTTCTATATATTTCTTATTATCTTCAGCAGTCAGATTTGCCGGTCCAAGGGTCAGCACAATTTCTTTGTCCGTTAAGCCGATTATATCCCCGTCTTTTCCATTTTTATATTTATTTAACCATTCTTTTGCAATTTCAATCTGATGCAATTCGGAAGCATCATTATATTTTATAATCGGCAGTTCGGTAGAGACTTTATCCAGTATATAGCTTGTTTCGTCTAAATACATTAGTACCATATGTCTGATCCTTTTTTATATTTTCCGCTTATTTCAATGGCAATTGGTTCTGAAATTTGAGGATTTCCGGCTTTATATTTGATTCCATAGTATTTGTAATTAACTTCCATAGGCTCAGTGTAAGTTATATATATCCATATTCCAAAAACTATTAAGAATGTAATAAAAATTACAAGACTTATATCAGACTGCATTTTATCTTTAATATACTTAATCATGATAATAATCACCTTTTTAAAACTATTAATTAAACCTAGTCTCCAATTTGACTCGTTGCAAAATGAAAATGTAAAAAAATATTGATAAACCGCAGCATATTTGCACAGTCATCAGCCCATAACTTCCGCGATGAGCAGCAACTTCTCCGTCAGTTCTACGTCACCCTCATACCAGACAATTAATACTTTATTTCCTTTATAGACAACAAGCACCTGCTGACCATTATCTGATCCAAATACAGCGCCGTCGAAAAGATTAGTTTCGATGTGAACTTCCCAAACTGAGAGACAAAATCGTTAAGAAAGAACCCCTTCTCCGCCATATCAGCGAGCCAGGCTTCAAAGCTTGGTATGTCGTACATATTTACGGGGATGAATCTTCTATACAGTTTTTTATCACTCATTACACATCCTCCCTTCAGCTATACAAGTCCGGTTAGATCTAAATACAGCTGAACATATATTATAACTTCTTCTAGTGGCATATGTACACCTCATTCTATACAAATTTTATATAAGTAATCCAAGACTATTTCAAAAATTATAAATTATTATCTTCTTCAATAATTAAAGGAAGGCCACATGAAGGACATTTTTTATCGGCTGGATTAACATGTGAATGGCATGCAGGACAAATATCAATATTTGTCTCGTTAATACTATAGTCCTCGCCTTTATCATATTTTTCTATATCGCTAGTTTCAGAATTCTTACTGCTTAATATTTTCAGAATCTCCCTTATATTTTCGGCTGTTTCAGAACCATCAATTGCTTGTCTGATAACCAAAAACAGTATCCATAGGCCAATACACCATAAAGCTATATTTATCAAGGATTCTATAAAGTACATTCCCCCTAAACTTATATATAATTTCCTTTATTTCTTAAAATAGATTAATTATAAGAATTTTAAAAATACACACTCGGCCTGAAAATTCCGGTACATATGAAATACTGTTTCGGCGTAGCACGATACAAGAAATAATTACGACTATCTATTTTATATATTTATAAGCATTCTTAAATACAACAAATAGAGCAGGGCTTACAAACCCTATGTTATAATTGAACTTTTGATGGGTATCCGTCAAAAATGTCTTTTAACTCATCAACATTTGATTTGCGGAAGATACCAAAAATGCCGATTTTTATTCTATCTATAGATACCTCTTCAATTTCTTCAAATTCTGAATTAATTTTATCACGAAATACCCGGAGTTTATCCCGGACACGAATAAGATATTTTAATTGTTCCTTGCCGATTTTATCATGCATAGTCCCCTTTATAATATACTCTATCTTGGACAGTGGATAGCTTATCCCGCCAATATTAGGAGACATTTGAGCATACCTCGCCAAAGTTATCATATGGTCAGCATATTCTTCAATCAATAATTCATTATAGTCTTCTCCCTCACACAAATCTACCACGTCGTCAATAGTACTATGCACATTTATTATTGTTACATAATTAAGCATCAATGGTTTCATTGTATTTGAATCTATAATGTGCACAAATAAATACTAGAAGTAGAGTTCCGGCTATTATCGAAGCAGTTAAAATTTTCTTCCTCAAATTTTTTACCCTCCCAGAGATGTATCAAATAGTTTTACATATATCCTTATCACTTCTTCTACAATCACCTCAACCCCCGGGATATACTCATAAAACCGAAAAGTTAAATATTATATATACCGATAAAATTTGCATTTATAATATAAGACTGTTTTTACATTAAAAAGTTACAGTATTTTTATAAAAAATTAACAGTATGCCTTATTTGTTACAAAATGGCTTAATATTGACACATTATTTTAAATACTTATACAATAAAATCATAATCTTTCAGAGATATGAGGATTTTAATATGAATAAGAAAAGGATTCTTGGAATTACCATCCTGGCGATTTTTTTATTAATTTTACTGCTGATTATGCAGAATGTTAATCAATCACCATATGATTTTTTAAAAAGCAGGAAGGGTAGTAGCAGGTCAGAAAATGCAACGGAATTTCTTTATCAAGCCGATATAGGAAATAAAGAGTATGCAGTTTTCTATGTCAATGAGAATGGACATGCAGCATGTGCAATAATAAGAAGAGGCATATTTACTTACAGTTTACTTAGAATAAGCTCTGAAGTGTTTTTAAATGAACCTGGAGCATTTTTTCATTTTAGTTCGTATAATAAAGGTCGGAACTGGATATATTGGGGTATTATACAAGATGAAAATGTAAAAAAAGTATTGATAAACAAAACCGAAGCAAATCTTGTAGACGCTGTATACAATTTTAGAATATGTTATTTAATGGGTGCCGGAAAAGAAGAACCTCCGCAACCTGAACTTATTTATTAAAGAGGATTTACCGTTCATACGTCATTATTTAGAGTGTAATTTATTTTGTGTAAACCTCTTGAATTAACGCTAAAATACAATGGTTTACATAATAGGTTGCTTATTAGTATTGATGTATGTATTTTTACACATGATTAGAACGCTGTCAACAGATAGTTGGCAGCGTTCGTTTTGCTTAATCCCTAATCTATGTCTGCCAGGGTAATCCTACCCTCAAAATATATGCACAACTGCTCTAAAATCTTGCCCCAGTCCCATGGCCTGCCGTTCCACTTCTTGGTGATATCGATCATTGAAAGATCAGCATTTTGAATAGAGCATCGTCAGTCGGGAAAATAGTCTTGGATTTTGTAACCTTCCTTCCTGAACTGCCGGTTGAAGTTTTCTATGGAGTTGGTCGTGTATATGATCTTCCGCAGTTCCAGCGGATATTTGAAGTAGGTAGCCAGCTGCGGCCAGTTATTCCGCCAGGATGCGATGGAGTTCGGATATCTGCTGCCCCATTTCTCTTCCAGCTTATCTAACTCCTGCAATGCAATCTCTTCTGTTGTAGCTTGATATACACGTTTCAGATCAGCCATAAACGGTTTTATATATCCTTGTATGAGATAAACTTCGTTGTGTAGCGTATCCGATGGACTATACACCTCTGTATCTCTGTTTGTGGGAATACAGCATGGATTGCATCACCAAAACCGGTAAGCCCATCAACGGATACAATCATGATATCCTCAACACCACGGTTCTTAATTTCGTTTAGCACTCCAAGCCAATATTTTGCACTTTCATTGCCGCCTACCCACATACCAAGAACTTCCCTGGACCCGCTCAGTTTGATTCCTATGGCTATGTACACGGCCTTTTTCACAATGGCATTATCTTGCCTTACATTGTAATGGATAGCATCCATGAAGACAATAGCGTACTTCCTGTCAAGAGGTCTGTTCTGCCATTCTCGTGCTATCGGTAGTATACGATCTGTCATCTTGGAGATCATCTCAGCAGACGCATCGACACCATATACTGTCTTCAGGTGATCTGAAATATCTCTAGTCGTCATTCCTTTAGTGTCAATTTTCAAAATAAACTAGGAAGTTTTTCTCACATTGTAATCGGAAGTAAAGGTCCACTTTTATCAAATTAAAATAGACGTACAAAATTAAATTAGGAAATTTCTCAATTTGTACTGGGAATA
>NZ_LKET01000002.1 GCF_001317355.1 Oxobacter pfennigii | reverse complement strand
CTTCTTTTAATTCATGGTTTGTTGAGCATTCTTCACGATAAGCTTTTATCCATATTGAAATACCTGATTTAGAAACTCCATATTCCTCAGATAAGCTTTTTAAAGTACGTCCTTCTTCAAGATGAAGACGAACAATTTTGTTTTTGAATTCTTCTTCATAATACCTATTCATCGTTATCCCTCTTTCTCTAATAAATTTATTATATCTATTAGACCGAGGTGTTACAACTTCATTATACCGCTACAGTAATTGTAAGTTTATCCATAGCGTTCCTCCAATTTTTATATTAGAAATGTCTAAAATCCCTTAAGAACCTTAAGTTACTTTAGCATTCCCACTATATATTGGAGATTATCTCACAGATGTGAGATGGCGGACAATCCACCTTTTTATTTGACGCTTACGTTTAAAATACGAAACTTTTTCTGTCTTTATACAGTCTTATATAACAGATAAAAAAGTTGTGATTTCTCCAAATACATAAGAAAAGTGGAAGTATATATAAGTTATCAAATATAATAAATAAGAGATGACCCAGGGGGGGAAGCCTATAAGTATATCATAAAAATAGGGGGTGAACGAAAAATACTATATCAAATCAAAAAGGAGTTGATTATATTATGAAAAAAATCATTATATTAGTATCTCTGTGTACGAGTCTATTATTGTCTTCATGTCATAGTAATGATTCTGAGCTATTATATGGCAAATATCCAGAGCCTTTATTAATAGCAGTGGGGGTTAATCCAAATGTAAATAAGGATTATAAGGAGCTTACCAGGGAAGATTTAAAAAAAGTACTAAATTTTCATTTTATTAAAATGGATGATGAAGGACAACCACTAGAGCAATATGGATTTGAAGATAATAAAGAATATGATTTTTCAATCATTTTGGAAATGCCTAACATGACGCATTTAGATATAGATCTCGGAAGAGAGATAAGATTAAAGGACTATTCCATATTAAAAAAGCTGCATAACTTAGAAAGTTTAAGAATTGGAAATATTACCGATAAAGATATAGAGAATATAATTGGGTTAAACTCTTTAGACTCATTAAGTATAGTCCATAGCAAAATAACAAATATTGATTTTTTAAAGAACCTGAATCAATTAGATTCTTTTTATCTTTACGATGTTCCTGATGTACAGAACTTTAATCCTTTAAAGTACTTAAAAAATGTACGTGCAATAAATATAGTTAATTGTGATGTTTCTGAAGTACAGCTTGATACTATACCTGACATGACGACTCTTCAGTTCATGTCATTATCTGTAAACAATATAAAAAATATTGTAAAATTTCCTAAAATGGCGAATCTTCAATATCTTTCATTAGTTAATAATCCGCTTATAAATTTTAACATACCATCAGATACTCTTCCGAACCTTAAATCATTAACTTTAGATGGCACACTAATAACTGATGCTGATAATATAAATGGGGTGGATTCTATAGAAATGATATATTTATTCAGAACAGGGATAAAGAGAGTCGCACCATTAAAAAAGTTTAAAAATCTGAAGACGGTATACTGTGATGAAAACATTATTGAAGATGAGGAGTATATGGAAAGTCTAGGTATTAATGTAGATGGAGAATAAACAGGGGCTTGAATTATCAAGCCCCTGTTTATTCTCCATTATTTATAGAAAAAATATAATCTTCTTAGATCTGCATTTGGATAACCACCATAACTATCCATAACATCCTCCAATGTGTGGTTATTTATAATACCAGGATCTACTACTCTAAACATTTCTGCTGTTATAGAACCATAATTGATATTATCAGGATCTACACCTGTTTGTACTTTTCCCGAGAAACCATTGACAACAACATAGTGTTTTCTGTCGGTGCTTAGATTTGCAACTCTTACAATGACGGGGGTCTCAGGAGAAAAGTATAATATATCGAACAGCTCCTTTTTTAATGCATTAAATGTCGAATTTGTTGTACCACTTAAGATCATTTTGAACTTTAAATTTTGTTTATTCGCTATAGTAGGCCACTGTGTTTCATAATCGCCTGATCCATTGATATCGAACATTTCGTCAAAGTTGTAATTTTTACGATTTAGGTAGTTGACCATCATTGCAGCTGAAGCTATTCCACAACCGTCTCCCTTTTGTTCTACTCTTCCTACTGAAAAATTAATATTAATTGTTCTTTCTGGCATAAAACATATCTCTCCTTTTATTTTTTATTTATTAGGTTAATTAAAATGGCCATTAATTTCACCTCTCACCATATAAGAAGAGAAAAGAAAGGGAAAAATCAACCTGGTCTTAAAATAATTTAGTATTGAAATATGATTTGTATGGAAATGTAATTCATCAAAATTGTTTAACCAGTTGCGTAAAGGAAGTCTTGAAAGAATACTAAGCAAAGAAGGCTGTGAGCTCAGGGTTAATCGAAACATACAGGTCGAGGGCTCTTTTGGAGAATTAAAACAGGATATGGGTTTTCGAAGATTTATATGCAAAGGAAGACAGAATGTACTTGCGGAAAGTATACTTCTCGCAATGGCACATAATATAATAAACTTCACAATAAAATTCAGTCAGAAAGAACGGGCATGCATCCTTTTACCCTTAGATTATGTGAATATTCCGGATACTATTGGTTCATCCTTAATTATCCGTTATACCAGGTTTTTGCAACATCATTTTTGCACTTAATAACGAGATGTTACACCGTCCATACATTGTCCGTTTTATCATCTTGAGTTTATTGTTTGTACCTTCAACA
>NZ_LKET01000001.1 GCF_001317355.1 Oxobacter pfennigii | reverse complement strand
GTGCGTACCTAGAATTTGAATCGTATTTTTGAGAAAATCAATCCAAGCTTCAATAAACTAGAAGTTTTTTAAAGCAGCTATTTTAGTTTTTAGGAGGTAGAGATGGATAAGATAACTCATGAAATGCGATTAATGCAATGGAAACCAATCATAAGCGAATGCCGCAGCAGTGGCATGACAATAAAATCTTGGTGTCTTCAAAACAATGTTAATGAAAAGCTGTTCTACTACTGGCAGCGCCGTGTAAGAGAAGATGCTTATGAAGTTATCAAAAAAGCTCAATTTAATAATAAGCCGAACTTTATAGAGCTCCCGGTTCCTGCTGCTGATTATTCTGGAAAAGCTTCACCCTTTACGGCAGATATGATTATTCATATAGGAAATAGTGTATTGGAACTTTCTAATACCGTTTCAGAAGAACTGCTTTTAAAAGTTTTGAAGGCGATATCCGATGTTAAATGATGCATTAGGTTTAGAAAGAATATATATCGCCTGCGGTTACAGTGATTTACGCCGAGGTATTGATGGCTTTGCCGGCATGATACAACAGCAATTTAAACTTGATCCATTTAAGCCTGGTACACTATTTCTGTTCTGTGGGAGAAAGACAGATAGAATCAAGGGACTTTTATGGGAAGGGGATGGATTCCTTCTTTTATACAAGCGTTTGGAAGCAGGCAAATTTCAATGGCCACGAAATGAAGAAGAAGTAAAATCTATTACAATGCAACAGTATAAATGGTTGATGGAGGGTATATCAATTGAACAAAAAAAGGCTATTAAAATCCTTACCCCCAAACAGGCTCTATAACGAATTTATCCACAACGAAGCTGCTGGTTTCAAAGGTTTTCCACAAAATTTTCAAATCAGCTTTTTTCTATTGTTTCACGTCCTCAGATATGGTATCTTGACCATATGGAGAAAAAATATACGGAAGCCGAACTAATTAAATATGACAAGGAAGCTATCATTTCCCTCTTTTTGAGCATGCAGAAACTTACGGAAAATCTTTCACTGACTTGTGCTGAACAAAAGGCGCAACTGGAACAAGTAAATAAGAATATGAACCTGATTTTAGAACAGCTTAAAATTGTAAATCATAAGCAATTCGGCCGTTCTTCAGAAAAGATAGTATACGATGGACAGATGGAAATGCTATTTAATGAAGCTGAATTCTCTATTGCTAACAAATACGTTGTAGAGCCTGAACTGGAAGAAGTCTGCCCAAAACCATATAAACGCAGGAAAACAAAAGGCAAACGTGATGAAGATTTAAAAGACCTTCCTGTTACAGTCATCAATCATGAATTATCCGAAGAAGAGTTAAAGGAACGTCTCGGAGATAAGTGGAAGCGTCTTCCCGATGAAGTATATAAAAGGCTTGTTTTACGGCCAGCCAAATTTGAAGTGGAAGAACATCATGTAGCAGTATATGCCGGGGAGGATAATCAAACAATTATTCGTGGTAAAAGACCGGTTGACCTTTTGCGCAACAGTATCGTTACCCCTTCATTGGCAGCTGCAATTATGAACAGTAAGTATGTCAATGCTATTCCCTTGTACCGTTTCGAGCAGGAATTTTCCCGTAATGATGTAGTTCTTGGCAGGCAGGTGATGGCAAATTGGACAATCAAATGCGGGGAGAGATACCTTTCCCTTCTTTATGATAGGCTTCATAGAGAGATTTACAATAGCAAGGTGCTGCAAGCTGATGAAACACCGGTTAGTGTGAACAAAGACGGACGTCCTGCAGGCAGCAAAAGCTATATGTGGGTCTATCGAACCGGGAAAATGCACAATTCCGCTCCCATTGTGCTGTATGAGTACCAAAAGACACGCAATACCAGCCATCCTCGTGAATTTCTGAAAAATTATAACGGTATAGTCGTTACGGATGGTTATCAGGTATATCACAGTCTGGAGAGAGGACGTGAAGACCTGAAAATTGCGGGGTGCTGGAGTCATGCCAGACGTCGATTTGCAAATGTTGTGAAGGTCCTTGGAAAAGAAAAGGCAAAAGGAACACTTGCATATGATGCACTTAAGCAGATTGCTGCTATATACAAAATAGAAGGCTTGTTAGCCGAGCTTTCACCGGAGGAACGTCAACGTCAAAGGCAATTGACGGTAAAGCCATTGGCAGAGGCTTTCTTTGCATGGGTAAAACAATACCAGAATGACGTTCCGCCAAAATCGGAGACCGGAAAAGGTTTCACCTACTGCCTGAACCAGGAAAAATATCTGAAAGTATTTCTTGGAGATGGAAATGTTCCTGCAGATAATAATGCAGTTGAGAATAGCATTCGCAGTTTTTGTATAGGAAAACATAACTGGCATTTTATTGATACAATTGACGGGGCTAAAGCCAGTGCCATTATATACAGCATTGCGGAGACGGCAAAAGCGAATAATCTGAAACCATATAATTACTTTGAATTATTGCTTACAGAAATCCCAAAGCATATGGAAGACACAAATCTAGATTTCTTAGATGACCTTTTGCCCTGGTCAGAAAAACTCCCGATTGAATGTAAAAAACAGAATCAATAAACCTTTTTAGCCATCAGAAATGACGGCTATATTTATATAAGTACGTATGGTTTACCGTTTAC